>CAUJKI010000329.1 GCA_963205015.1 Pseudomonadota bacterium | reverse complement strand
GGTGATGTTCCCGACATCGAAGCTTCTTCCCGATCCGGATGCAAACTTGGTCAGGGTATCCGTGTTCGAGACCCAGCAGGCGACCTTGATGTCGATGCCGGTCGCTTCCTTGAACAGCGCAACCTCCGCCGGGGTGCCCATCGAATGGCAGAAGATCATGCCATTGATCGGCGGCTTTGCAGCTCCTTGAGCGAACACCGAGCTGGCTGCTGTCAGCGTGGGCAATGCGATGCCCATCTTCATGATGTCGCGTCGATTGAACAAGCTATTCATCTCACCACCTCCTACGCTAAAGCCAAATCAAGTTTGTTCCGTCGGTGAAGCATCGAAAACCAGCGTCGATCCGATCTGCCAGAGGCAAAGAACCGTGCCTCCTTTCTCCGGAAGCTCGATGGTATCGGTCGCACTGCTCTGGCAGCGAACGATCATGCCATCGGTCAGGCGTAGATCCACCGTCGTGATCGGTCCTTGAAAGGTGACGCTTGTGATTGTCGCGCGGACACCGTTGTCCTGCGGACCGATCACCGCATCGATAGGGGCGAGGCGCATCTTCTCTGGACGAAAGCCGATCCGAACTGGCCCTCGACGGTGCTGGGAAGCCTCGGGAAGCTTAATTTGGGCGCCGTCGGACAGAATAGCCGCTCCCGATGAAGCATTCGCGTCGAGCCAGTTTAGCTCGCCTACGAAGTCGGCGACAAATGGCGTGACCGGCGCGTCGTAGATCTCGCGCGCGGTGCCGACCTGCTCGAGGGCACCTTCGCGCATGACCACTATGCGGTCGGCCATGACGAGCGCCTCCTCCTGGTCATGAGTGACGAACAGAAACGTCGTGCCCACTTCCTGATGGATACGCTTTAGTTCGATCTGCATTCGCCGCCGAATTTTGAGGTCCAGAGCGGACAACGGCTCATCCAGCAGGAGGACGGCGGGGCGGTTCACGAGTGCCCGCGCGAGTGCCACGCGCTGCTGTTCGCCACCGGAGAGCGTCGTTGGAGAGTTGTCCCAAAAGCGGTGCAAGCCGACGAGCGCTAGGGCTTCCTTCACCTTGTGGGCAATCTCCGTCTGCGGCACCTTCTTGCGTCTCAGGCCGTAGGCGACATTGTCGGCGACCGACATATGGGGAAACAGCGCGTAGCTCTGGAACACGGTGTTGACGTTGCGCCGATACGGCGGCTCGGTCGTGACATCTTTTCCGCGCAGGAGGATGCATCCCTCATCGGGAAACTCGAATCCCGCTGCGATCTTGAGCAGTGTCGACTTGCCCGAACCGCTGGGTCCCAGCACAGCGATGAACTCGCCAGGCTGCACGGTAAGCGACACCCGACGCACGACGGCGCGTCCGGAGAAGATCTTGGTGACGCCGGAGAACTCGAGATCGGGGCCATCGATTGACGCCGTCATCAATGTGCTCCTACCGGCGTGGCATCGCTGTCGCCCTTTCGGCGGCGCAGGTTGAGCAGGAGCAAGCCGCCGCCGATGACGCTCAGTGAGAACAGTACTGAAAGCGTGGCGATCGCGCTTGCCGCCGGCGAAGGATCGGTAAGGATAATCGACCAGAAGTAGACGGGTAGCGTGTTCTCCGATCCGATCAGAAAGAGAGTTCGCGTGAACTCGTCGAAGCTGAGGGTGAAGCAGAACAGCAGGCTGGCGATTAGACCGGGCATGATCTGCGGCAGCAAAATTGTTCGGAACACGACCCATGGCGTGGCGCCGAGGTCGGCCGCTGCTGCCTCGATGTTGGGGTCGAAGCGGTGGACGCGTGGGAAAATGTTTAGGAATGCAAAGGGCACCGTGTAGACGAGATGACCGAGTAGCGTCGCGCCCCAGAGGCCTGGCAGAAAACCCATGACGTTGAAAAGGGTGATCTGACCCACGGCCAGCACGATCCCTGGAATGAGGAGCGGCAGGATTAGCGCATTCAGGACGAGCGCCTTCCCCTTGAAGATTCGGCGCGAGGCGAGCGCCACTCCGAGGCCGAGCGTCGTCGATACGATACTGACGACGACTGCGAGCCGGACGCTGTTGAAGAACGCACCGATGGCAAGTGTGTTGGCGAAGCTCTCCCGATACCAGCGCGTTGTGAAGCCGCCCCATGGCAGACCTATACCGATTGAGTCGTTGAACGACAGGATCACCATCGTCACCACTGGCGCGTACAGAAAGAAGTAAACCGCGACCGCAAAGAGCCCAAATGCCCCGACGGCGTTCCTGCTCAAGGAGGCTGACGTCGCGTTCATGGCTGCAGAAAGATCCGGTTGAGTGAAACGCGGCTGCTGATGAGCGCGACGATTGCCAGTGTTGCGGTCACCAGGAAGATCGAGAGGGTTGCCCCCCAGGACCAATTGAAGCTGGCGCCGAATTGGTCAGCGATGAGATTGCCGAACATGATGCCGCTCGGCCCACCGACGAGGCGCGGCGTCACATACGAGCCGATGGCAAGAACGAAGACGGTGATCGTTCCGCCTGCGAGCCCGGGCGCGGACAAGGGCAGAACGATATGGCGGAATATGCTTGCCGGAGTTGAGCCGAGATCCGCAGCCGCGCGCAGGAGGTTGTCATCGATCCTGTCCATCGACAGGTAGAGGGGCACCATGCCGAACGGCAGGAAGATATAGACCATTACCAGTTGGACAGAGAATTCGTTGAACAGCAGCACGTCCAGCGGCGCATCGATGATGCCAAGCGACATCAAGACGTAGTTTACGACCCCTGTGCGCCCCAGCAGCGGCATCCACGCGTATGTGCGGATGACGTAGCTGACCCAATACGGCGCGAAGATCAAAAGCAGCAACGTTATCTTCCATCCTGGCCGCACGATCTTCGCCAACCAGAAAGCGACAGGAAAGCTGATGAGGATGACGACGACGGTAATTGTGGCCGCCATGCGTAGCGACTTCAGGAGCAGGTCCGTATACAGCCACTCCGAAAAGAACTTTGCGTAGTTGGCAAGGGTCAGTGTCCAATCCACGCCGAAGATCGTGGTCCGGAAGAGCGACATTCCGATTGTGACAGTGAGCGGCGCTGCGAGAAAGACAAGGAACAGAGCTACTGCAGGGCCCACCTGCAAGAACGGCCAGCCTTGTCTGGGGCGTCGTCTCGGGGCAGGCCCGGATCCCTCAGCGCCAGTACTCGCCTTTGCAGCCCCTTCGACCGTCGGTGTGGATTGCCGAGATATCACGCCGATCCGACTTTCTTCCTTTCGCGCGGACTCTGGAAGCGCAGCTGAGATCGTGCTCGCTTCGGACGACCACGCGACGTGACCGCAAAAGACAACCGCGATTGCAACACCGCTTTGTCTGCAGCGTGCCCTGCGGATGAGCGTTTAGCGCCATCGAGATATTAGCATCGCGCGGCAGGTCAGAAGCAAGCAGGAAAAACAGTCAAAGCGATAATCACGGCAAGTGAAACTATGCATCGAGACGACACGCCCGATCGATCGGAGTGTGAGGATGTGTCTAACGCAGAGCAACTTGCTTGATTGTTCGATAGCGTGCTGCAACTTGTACGGAAGGGAGGAGCGATCGCATTGGCGATCATGTCGAGTCGTTGGATGGTCGCGGGATGAGCTGCCCATCGCGCCGCACATCACCGATACCGCAACCGCTTTGGCAGAGGCATTCAAGAAGTTGCCGCTCCGCTCGCGCCAGCACGTCGACGTCATCCATTCGGCACGAAGGCCGTGACGTCGAACTCGACCATTGCAAGGGGATCGACAAGTCCGGAGACGTAGAGCAGCGTCGACGGCGGGTATGCGCGGCCCATCGTATCTCGCCAGACAGCAGCAATAGCTGGTCCGGATGCCTCGTAGTCTGAGCGGCTCGTCAGATACCAGGTCAACCGGACGATGTGCTCTGGGCCGGCGCTCGCCTCACGCAATAGTCTGACGACACGACCGAGAGCGACGTGTACCTGCCCAGCGAGATTCCCGGCCTCGTAGGCCCCGGTGACGTCAGCGCCAGTCTGGCCGGCGAGTACGATCCAACGGCCGTCGGCAGAGAATTCCACGCCGTGGGAGAAGCCGCGTGGCCGCTGCCAATCGTCGGGCTGAAGTATGCGCATCCCGTTCCCCGATGTGTTGAGCTCCGGATCCGTACGGACCGCTGCACGAAGGCAGGCTCGACTTCCACGTCCTGTTCGACGGGCCTGACGATAGCGCCATCAACGAAGAATGTCGCGGCCGACATCCTCGATCGCACCGCGCAGCGCCGAGACGATCAACTCGATCTCGGCCTCGCCGATGATGAATGGAGGCGCCATGGAAACGACATCGCCATCGATCCCGTTGGCACAGGCATTCCCTGGGATGACAAGCACACCGCGCTCGTTGCAGCCCTTTGCGACGCGTTCGGCGACCGTGAGACGCCGTGGAAACGGCTTGCGCGACTTCTTGTCAGCAACGAACTCGATGCCACGCAGCAACCCTTTGCCGCGCACATCGCCGACGATCGGCAACTCGCGCAACGATTCGAGTGCAATGCCGAGCCGCTCTCCCATATGCCCTGCACGTTCGATCAGCTTATGCTTCTCGATGTGTTGGAGCACGGCGTTTCCCGCGGCACAGACGAGAGGATGCCCGGAAAAGGTTTCGCCCTGCCGGAAGGCGACGCCCCCTTCCTCGAACGCATTGTAGACCTGATCGCGCACGAGGACGGCCCCTACAGGCAGGATGCCGCCACCGATCCCCTTGGCCATTGTGACAATATCGGGCGTCACACCCCAATGCTTGACCGCGAGGGACGCGCCTGTCCGCCCGGCCCCTGTGACGACCTCGTCTGCGATCAGTAGCACATCGTATCGATCGCAGATTTCGCGGATGCGCGGTAAGTACGCGTCATGCGGTACCGCGGCTGCGAGTGGTCCGCCAGCGATGGGCTCAAGGATGAAGGCCGAAATGTACTGAGGCCCAATCCGCCGGATCGTCGTTTCGAGCTCATCGGCGCAGTCGATTGCACAGTCTTTGGGCTTGCGGCCATGCGGGCAGCGGTAGCAGTACGCCGGACCGATGTGCGGGAAAGGCAGCAGCAGCGGGTCGAACGGCTCGCGGCGCGGCACGTGCCCGGTCAGCGACAGTGCGCCGAGCGAGCCGCCGTGATAGCTGTTCCAGCGTGCAATGACCTTCGATTTGGCCGAGTTGCCCTTGAGCACGTGATAGTGGCGGGCGAGCTTGATCGCGGCCTCGTTCGAGGCCGAGCCCGATGTCGTGAAGTAGACCTTGGAGAAGCCTGGTGGGGCCAACGCAAGGAGCCGCGCCGCAAATTGCTGGGCCGCGTCCGTCGTGAAATAGCTCGTGTGGGCGAAGTCCAGGCTCTTGAGCTGGTTCGCGACGGCATCGACGATTTCCGGCACGCCGTGGCCGACGTTGACGACGAAATAGCTGCCCGCGGCGTCGAGATATTTTCGTCCTGCGGCATCGTAGACATAGGCGCCGGCAGCACCCTTCGCGGTCGGATAGTCGCGGCCAAGCTCACGATGTAGGACTGGGTCTTCGTTCCGGAGCATGGATCATACCTTTCCTTGGCGCATTAGAATCCGTCCTGGCACGGTGGGCCGCTCCGGCCTGCCGCGTCGCGCCGGCTATTTGGGCAGCACGCGCTCTCCCCACTTCTCGGTCGATGCCCAGGCCCAGACCGGCGTGCCTCCGTTAATGTGGATCGGCCCGTAGAGTTCCGACTTTCCTGTGAAGCCCTTCGCCATCTCGTCGAGCGTCGGCTTCTGCTCGCGCGAGTCCCACACGCGTTTCTGGACGTCCGCTGTCTTGGCAAATGCCGCCTTGAGTTGATCCCAGTCGATCGGCTTGTCGCGCACCTTCGTGGCCGTGAGGAACTCGGAAGCCTTGCGAACCGAGGCCACATCCCACTCGAGCACATATGGCGCGCGGCGCACGCCGGCGGTTTCCGCGTAAGTCTGCAGAGTCGTGCGGGCGATGATGTCGGGCTGTGCCCACTTTTCGTTGGCCATCTTCACGACGTCCTCGAACTGCTTGAGGACCCGTTCCTGAGCTTCGATGTGGGCCTGCAGGAAGGCAACGACGACGTTCGGGTGCTCGTTGTAGAACGCAGTGCGCGCAAAGGCATAGAGGCGATCCGTCATGTAGCCTTCCGGATAACCCCAGGCCTTCTGCACCTCGGGGAGGCGCGTCGCTGGCTGTGCCGATCCCTTTCCGGTCCAGCCGTTGGCATCAATGAGCAATTCGGACAGCCCCTGGTGCGGGCCAATGAACCGCAGCGGCACCCACACCGCGGCCGCGTCGACGCCTTGGGGAACCTTCACGCCTTCGGTCACCGGCATGTTGATGATCCGGATGCCGGCTTCCTCCAGGCTCTTCCCGAAGTGGGCCTGTACGACGCTCGCCAACACATAGTGCGCCGAGGTGCCGATCGGAGCTCCGACCGTCTTGCCGGCGAGCTTCGAAACTTCATTGATGGCCGAGCCCGGCTTGACGAGGATCGCGTTGGCAATATTGCTTCCGACTATGGCGATCGGCAGTGCGGGAATGCCGGCTGCGATTCGGTTCGCCGTTGGTAGCGCAGAGAGGTGCATGTCGAGGTCGAGATGGCCGGCGACCATGGCTTCGTTCGACGGCGGTCCTGCAGCGAATGTCTTCCAATCGATCGTCAGATTGTAGCCGAGGCGCTCCGCGGCCTGCTCGAACAGTTTGTCGCGCTGCATCAGCATCGCAATTGCCGCGCTGCCGCCAGCCAGCGGCTGCCAGCCGAGCCGGACCGTCAGTGACTTTGGCGTTTGCGCCTGAGCCGAACTCGCCGCCACTACAAGTATCGCGGCTATTGACGAAAGAATGAAACCGGCCAGAGAGCGCAATCGCATGGTCACCTCCATCACTCGGGTTTCGCGTAGATCTTCAGGGACTCCCAGATCCTCTTCGTGAGGGCATGGAACTCAGGATGCTGACGCGTTGCGTCGGTGCGGGGCGACGGAAGGTCGACGTCGATGATATCGAAGACGCGTCCCGGACGCGGGCTCATGAGAACGATACGATCCGACAGAAAGACCGCCTCATCGATCGAGTGCGTGACGTAGATCACGGTCTTGCGCGGCCGTCCGTCGCGCGCGTCGCAGACACGCAGAATCTCCTCTTGGAGAGTATTGCGCGTCAGCGCGTCGATCGCGGCGAGCGGCTCATCCATGAGCAGCACGGCGGGGTCGTTGGCGACGGAGCGCGCGAGCGCGCAGCGTTGGCGCATGCCGCCGGAAAGCTGATGTGGGTAGTGATTCTCGAATCCCGAGATGCCGACGAGGTCGATGTAGCGGCGTGCAATTTCCTCGCACGTACGTCTCGGCAAGCCGCGCTTCAGCGGCCCGTACATGACGTTCTCGATGAGCGACTTCCAGGGAAACAGCGCATAGTCCTGAAAGACGAGGCCGCGGTCGGCACCCGGTGCAGTGACCTCGCGCCCGTCGACGCTGATATGTCCGCGCGAAGTCCGCTCAAAACCGGCGATCAACATCAACAAGGTCGACTTGCCGCAACCGCTCGGACCCAGCAGGCTGACGAACTCGCCCTCGCTGACGCTGAATGCGACGTTGTCGAGCGCTCGGACCGCTAGGCCGCCCCTCAGCGGGGCATAGTCCTTGGTGACAGCCGAGATCTCGAGCTTTGGCGTCATCGGCTACATCTCCAGCCTTGTTCGCCACGGCAGCAGCCGGCCCTCCAGCCAGACCAGTCCACGGTCCATCGCGAACCCGATCAGGCCGATGCTGAGCATGCCGACGAGAATGAGATCGGAGCGCAGGACCTCTCGATAGTAGCTGATCATGTAGCCGAGGCCGCTGGACGCGGCGATCAGCTCAGCGGCGACGATACTCATCCATGACACGCCGAGAGCAATCCGCAGGCCGGTGAAAATGTGTGGCAAGGTCGCGGGAACGATGATGTCCCTTATGACATCCCGTTGGCTGGCCCCGAGCGTGAGCGCGGCACGCGGCAGCGATTTATCGACGCTGCGCACCCCGGCGATCGTATTGATCAGGAGCGCAAAGAACGCCGAGATCAGCGTGATAAAAACGACGGATTTCTCGCCGAGGCCGAACCAGAGAATGGCGAGCGGGATCCACGCGAGCGGCGGGATCGGCCGGATGATGTTCAGGAAGCCGTCCATGAAGTCTTCAAATGGACGATAGCGGCCCATGAGAATGCCGAGCGGCACCGCTGTGACAAAAGCCACGAGATTGGCAACTGCGATACGACGAAGGCTGTCGACAAGATGCCGGATGAGTTCGCCACTCAGGAGGAGGCTCCAGGCCGCAGTTGCGACGCGCTCCGGCGGTGGCAGCAGAACTGTGTTGTAGAGTTGGAACTCGGCGGCGAGCTGCCATAACGCGACGATCAGCAGCGGCAGCATGATGAGACGCAATGAGCGCGATTGTCTCGCGGACATGCGGCTCGTGGAGACCGGATCGCTTTGCGGCGGTGGTTTGCTCGATGGCGTCGCGAGGGTCCGCGCTGCGCCGCCGCGCCCTATCGGACGCTTTTTCTCGGCGCTGAGCCCAGTACCCCTCTCCATGGCTCACCCAACTCACGTTCATGAATGCTGAACGAATGTTCGATCGGTGAGACTAATTAGACTACTTTCATCGTGTCAATCCTGGATTTTGGGCAGCGGCGAATTTATAAAAATCCCGCAAAATAGCCCACAATGCGCTGTGTTGACCGGATACGAGCGCGCGGCTATCGTTCGGCAATACGGAATAACCGTTCTGAATGAGGATGATAATGCTGAAGAGTTTGGCGAAGGCTCTCGACGTCGTCGAGCTGCTTGCCACCCATCGGCGGGCGATGCCGCTGGCCGAGATTTCGCGACGTCTCAAGATGTCGAAGCCGACATTGCACGAGATTCTGCTGACGCTCGCCATGCGCGGATTCGTCGAGCGGCGGGAAGGCGGGATGTATCAATTGGGCCTGCGTGCGTGGGAAGTCGGGGCGGCAGCTTCGGTCGAGCCGCTCATCGCGGCCTCGGCAGCCGTGATGCAGAAGATTGCCGCTGACATCAACGAAGATGCGGCGCTTTCCGTCCTGTCGGGTTTCGAGATCGTCAACGTTCATCACGTCACGTGCGGGCAAGCGGTGCGTGTCTATGCGCAGGTCGGGACACGCATACCGGCTCACCACGCCGCGGCCGGTCTGTTGCTGCTGGCGCATCAATCCGACGACTACATCGATGCCGTCATGCCAGCGAGGCTGGAGGCAGCGACGCCCAACACGATCACCGATCCCGATCGGCTGCGCCATGAGTTCAAACGAATCCGTGCGCGCGGCTACGCCGTCAACAACGGCGGATGGCGGATCGATGTGGCTGGAGCCGCGGCTCCGGTCTTCAACGCCGATGGCGCCGCGATCGCCGCCCTGTGTGTTGCTGCGCCGCGCTATCGCACGAACCGCGAGTGGATGCGAAGTACCGCGAGCGTTCTGATCGACGGCGCAGCCACCATCAACGACATGATCCTGAATTCTCAGGCACCTCGGGAGCGTCTGGCGTCATGAGGAGTGTCATGCAATGCGCATAGGTGTCGATGTCGGCGGAACATTTACGGACCTTGTTCTGGCCGCAGACGATGGGACGCCGCACGTCTTCAAAGTGCCGTCCGTGCCTGCCAATCCGGCCGAGGGCGTGCTCAATGCCGTTGCGGCCGCGGCAAAATCATTGGGCTGCACGTCGACGGATCTCTTGAAGCGCTGCTCCCTCTTCGTCCACGGCTCGACCATCGCGACAAATACGCTGTTGGAGGAGAAAGGTGCCAAGGTCGGCCTGCTCACGACGGCCGGCTTCCGCGACAGCATCGAGACACGACGTGGAATGCGCGACAATCCCTGGTACCACCGCCTTCCGAATCCCACAGTGCTGGCACCGAGGCGATTGCGACTTCCGGTGCACGGGCGCCTCGACGCCGAGGGTAATGAGGTTGCGCCGATCAGCGCAGAGGATATCAAAAGTGCGGCGGCGATCTTTCGCAAGGAAAATGTCGAATCGATTGCTGTATGTTTCCTGCACAGCTATCGCAATCCTTCCCATGAGCAGGCGGCCGCCGGGCTGCTGAGATCTTTTGGCAGCGAGTGGGTCAGCATCTCCAGCGATGTCTCACCGTTCATCGGCGAGTTCGAGCGCTCCTCGACCGTGGTCGTCAACGCTTACATCGCGCCTCGAACCGTCGGTTATCTACGCAATCTCGATGCGGTCCTGCGGCGCATGGGGTTGTCGCATTCGATGCTGCTCATTCAGAACAACGGCGGTGCGGTTTCGGTTGAGCAGATCGAATTGAAGCCTGCTGCTTTGCTGCTGTCTGGTCCGGCAGCCGCGGGCGGTGCGCTGGCGTACTACGCGCGCTTCGTGGAATCCCGCAATCTTATCTCGATGGAGATCGGTGGTACGAGCTGTGACGTCCTCGTCATGAGCAACGGTGCGATTGAGATCGCCGATCAGATCCAGATTGCGGGACACCGCTTGTCGCTGCCATCAGTGGAGGTACACAGTGTCGGAGCGGGTGGCGGCACGATTGCCGGCGTCGACGAAGCCGGTCTGCTTTTCGTTGGCCCGCAGGGTGCCGGGGCGTCACCAGGTCCGGCCGCCTACGGTCTCGGTGGTACGGAGCCGACGATCACGGACGCTCACATCGTACTTGGTCGATTGCGTCCGGGACCGATCGCGAAAGGCGCGGTCACGCTCGATGCGGAGTTGGCGGCGAATGCGATCCGCGCCAAGGTAGCTGGCCCTCTTGGGATCGATGTCGAGGACGCGGCGGCTGGTATGCTGGAGCTTCTCGAGCAGCGTCTGCTACATGCTGTACAGCGTCTCAGCACGGAGCGGGGCTACGATCCGCGAAGCTTTACATTCATCGCTGCGGGTGGCGCGGGACCTCTCCATGGTGTCAGCGTCGGACGGGCGCTCAATTGCCGACGCGTCTACATCCCGCGCCTCTCCGGCGCGTTCTGCGCGCTCGGCATGCTGAACGCGAATGTGCGTCACGACTTCGTTTCCGGTCACATCGAAGAGCTCGACGCCGAGTCACCGAGCCGTATGACGGCTGTCTACCGTCAACTCGAGACTCAGGCGCGTCGTGCGCTGGAAGATGCCGGATTCAAAAGCGCGGAAATGGCCTTCAAGCACGAAGTCGACATGCGCTATCTCGGGCAGCAGTGGTCCGTGCGTGTTACGATCGATGAGTTGCCGCCGACCAAGGAAAGCCTGACGGCGGCTTTCGAGAAGGAGTACAAGCGGCTCTACGGGCATCATCAACCGGACGGTGTCATCGAAATTACAATCCTGCGCGTCGCGGGACTTGGCATGCTGCCGCCCATGACCGAGCCGACGGGCAACGCCGCTTCGAGGGCTCCTGCGCCGGATCATAGCCGGCGGGTCTTCATCGATAGGGCGCGCGGATGGGACACGGTGCCGGTCTATCGCGGCGCCATGCTCGTCCCGGGACATGCTCTGACCGGTCCGCTCATCGTGGAGGAGGACACGACGACGCTGTTCGTCGGGGCCGGCGATGAGCTGACGATTGATCGGGCCGGCAACTTCGCGATCGAATTGTCATCGGACGGGAGGCAGCCGTGACGGCAGCGACGACAGCCAAGGCACTGGACCCGATCACGCTGGCGCTGGTCCAGAACCGACTCAATCACATCACCCAGCAGATGGGTGATGTCATGCTGCGGACCGCCCGCAGCCCGATCTTCAGCCACGCCCACGATTTCTCCTGCTTCATCACCAATGCGGAAGGATCGGTGGTGGCTCAGGCTGATGGAATCCCTATCCACACGGGCGGTGGCGGCTTTGCCATTCGTGCCTTGCTGAAGCAATTCGGTGGGCAGTTTGCGGATGAAGATATCTTCATTCTTAGCGATCCCTATGCGGCTGGCGGCAACCATCTGCCGGACTGGGTGATCGCTCGCCCGGTATTTAGCAGCGGCAATCTCGTCGCCTTTACCTGCAACCGTGCTCATCAGTCAGATATCGGCGGCGGAGCGGCCGGCACCTACAATCCCGAGGCGAAAGAAGTGTTCCATGAGGGCATCCGGCTGCCCGTGATGCGGCTGGTCGCTAAAGGTATCGTAAATGACGACCTCTGGCGGCTGCTGCTCCTCAACTCGCGCACCGCGCATCTCCTGGATGGAGATCTGCGCGCGATGATTGGCTCCACCGGAATCGGTGCGGAGAAGATCAAGGACATGTTGTCGGAGATCGGCCTCGCGGAGGGGGAGCAGTACTTCGAGGGTATTCTCGACTATGCCGACCGCCGCTTTCGGCGTGCGATCGCCGAGGTGCCTCATGGTCGCTACCTTGGCGAATCGTGGTTCGACAACGATTGCTTCGATCCACTCGACATCCCGATCCGCGTCGCCATTACAGTCGATAGCAGCGGTCTGACGGTCGACTTCACCGGCTCTCATGATCAGATTCGAGGTTTCAAGAACAGCTCACTCGCCAACACCTACTCGGCCGTCTATACGGCGCTGTTCTCCTTCTTCGATCCCGATCTGCCGCGCAATGAAGGCGCCTTCCGCAGCGTTCACATTATCGCGCCGCAGGGCACGATCGTGAATCCGAACGCTCCCGCTGCGGTGACCATGTGCACCGTATTTCCCGCTTGCGAAATCATCGAAGCGTGCTGGGAAGCGTTGGGGGCCGCAGTGCCGGAGCGAAGCTGTGCCGGCTGGGGTGCCAACTCGTTTCCAATCTCCGCCGGTGTGGCCGAGAACGGGCGCACCTTCGTCATGTATCATTGGGCCGGCTCCTCCGGCGGGGGGGCTGTCGACGGGCGCGACGGATTCCCGCAGCAAGGTGGCCTCAATAGCCTTTGCGGCCTCGTCATTCCGAACATCGAGACCTTCGAGCAGCTCTATCCAGTCCGCATCGAGAAGCACGAACTGCGGTGCGACTCGGCAGGTCCTGGCAGGTACCGCGGTGGTCCTGGTGTCGAGTACGAAGTAAAGATCATGCGGCCAGTACAATTGTCGTTCCGCGGAGAAGGGTTCAGGCGGTTCCCACCGCGCGGTGCGGCCGGCGGCGGCGCCGGAGCGCTCGGGAACCTGCACTGCGCGCCAGATGTGGGCGAGGCATACACACCACCGCCTTACGGAATACGGTATTCTAGCCCTTGCCGGTTCTCGATGGTCTCGCAGGGCGGCGGCGGATGGGGCAATCCTTTGGAGCGCAACGTCACTCTTGTGCTACAGGATGTCGCCGAT
>CAUJKI010000328.1 GCA_963205015.1 Pseudomonadota bacterium | reverse complement strand
AGAAGACGCACCATGCCGGAGCGTAGGCAGAAGATGGCAAATAGCCGGTTAACAGCATGCGAGATCAGTCATTTGGCTTGTGCACACAAAATTCGGTAGCCGCTGTCGGCCGCGCCTGCTCTCGTTCGTCCTTGAAGCGTGATCACGAGGAGATATCCATGCAGTACGCGATACTTTGCTACCACGACGAGAACGTCGTCTGCGCCTGGTCCAAGGAGCACGACGATGCCGTCATGGCGAAGCTGGCTGTCGTGCATGAGAAGGTTGCGCGCCAGGGCAAGCTCGGCCCCGTGGCGCGTCTTCTGCCGACCACCGCGGCGACCACGCTCAGGAAGGACCGCGAGCCGCCGATCATCATCGACGGTCCCTTCGCGGAGACCAAGGAGCAACTGCTTGGTTTCTACATCGTCGATGCCGAGAACCTGGACGAGGTGCTCGCCATCGCGCGCGAGCTTGCCGAGGTCAATCCCGGCGGAGCCTACGAGATCCGCCCCGTCGGCACTTTCAAGGATGGAAAGCAGGCGCCGTGACCGATACGCGCTGGATCAACGCCGTTCTCACCTCCGCGCGCCCTCGCGTGGTCGCGGCGCTGCTCCGCCACTTCCGTGATCTCGACATGGCCGAGGAGGCCTGCCAGGAGGCGTGCCTCAGAGCGCTCAGGCTGTGGCCGACGCAGGGACCGCCGCGCGATGCCGCGGCTTGGCTGATCATGGTCGGTCGCAATGCCGCGATCGACCAGACGCGTCGCCAGCGCCGCCTGCAGCCGCTTCCCGACGAAGACGCGATCTCCGATCTCTCCGACAGCGAGACGCCGACGATCGAGCGCGTCGATGCCGCCGACTACCGCGACGATATCCTGCGCCTCCTGTTCGTGTGCTGCCATCCCGAGCTGCCGGCGACGCAGCAGATTGCACTTGCCCTGCGCATCGTATCGGGCCTGTCGGTCGCGCAGATCGCACGCGCCTTCCTCGTGACCGAGGCGGCCATGGAGCAGCGCATCACGCGTGCCAAGCGGCGGATCGGCGGCGCCAACGTCCCCTTCGAGACGCCCGGCGCGGTCGAGCGTAGCGAGCGCATCGCCGCTGTCGCCGGCGTCATCTATCTGCTCTTCAACGAGGGCTACACGAGCGACGTCGCCGAGCAGGGCGCGCGCGCCGTGCTGTGCGAGGAGGGCATCCGGCTCGGGCGCCTGCTGCTGCATCTCTTTCCGGTCGAGCCCGAGATCATGGCGCTGCTGGCGCTCATGCTGCTCCAGCACGCACGTGCTGAGGCGCGCTTCGATGATGATGGGAACGCCGTTCTGCTCCCCCATCAAGACCGCAACCGCTGGAATCCGAAGCTGATTGCCGAAGGACTGGCGCTCGTCGACAAGGCTTTCCGCCACCGCCGTCCGGGCCCTTATCAGATACAGGCCGCCATTGCCGCGCTCCATGCGCGCGCAACACGCGCCGAGGACACGGACTGGGCACAGATCGCGCTTCTGTATGGAGCGCTGGAGCAGATGCAGCCCTCGCCCGTGGTCACGCTCAACCGTGCTGTTGCCATTTCGAAGGCCGATGGGCCGGCCGCCGCACTCGCCATGATCGAGCCGCTTGCCGGCCAGCTCGATGGCTATTTCTATTTCCACGGTGCGCGTGGCGCGTTCCTGCTCGAGTTGGAACGGCCGCAGGAGGCGAAGATGGCCTTCGATCGCGCCATTGCGCTCGCGAACACGCCAGCGGAGGCCGCGCACATTCGCCTCCAGCTCGACCGGCTCTCCGGCGTGGCGCGCGCGGGCAGCGAGAAGAAGGAGCGGGTGAAAAATTCCTGATGCCTGATGTCGGGAGCGGCAGTCCCGGATCGTCCTAGGTTCATTCGGATCGAGAGGCCACGGAACAGCAACCCGGATTAACGATGGAGGATTCCATGTCCGAACAGGCAACGGCGACAACCGGCTGCACGGGCGGTGCGATCGATGCTCAAGCTGCTGCCAAGGCCGGCGAAATCGAAGTCCTCGGTGGCGTGACGCCCTATCTCCAACTCGACGGTGCGGCCAGGGCAGCCGAGTTCTACGCCCGCGCCTTCGATGCGATGGAGATGGGGCGCGCTCCTCCCGACGAGAAGGGGCGCATGATGCACATCCATCTCTATCTGAACGGCGGCTCGCTCATGCTGTGCGATCCCTTCCCGGAGCACGGATATCCGTCGGTCAAGCCGCAGGGCTACACGCTGCACCTTCAGGTCGACGACGTCGATCCGGCGTGGAAGCGCGCGGTCGATGCCGGCTGCGAGGTCGTCGTGCCGATACAGCGCATGTTCTGGGGGCACCGCTATGGCTTGGTGCGCGATCCATTCGGCGTCATGTGGTCGATCGCCTCGGTGAAGTAGACGACGCTTCTTTCAGCTCAGCAAGGAAAGGAAACGAACCATGGCGCGATACGTCGATGGCTATGTGCTTCCCGTACCCGAGGCAAGACTCGCCGACTATCTCGAGCTCGCGAAGCTCGCCGGTAAGGTGTGGAAGGAGCACGGTGCGCTCGAGTACGTCGAATGTGTCGCTCGGGACGTGAAGCCGGGCGTGCACACGTCGTTCCCACAGGCTGTCAAGCTCAAGGAAGGTGAGATCGTCATCTTCGCGTGGGCGATCTACGAGTCCCGCGAGCATCGGGACCGCGTGATGGACGCGGTGATGAAGGATCCGCGGATTAAGCAAGATCCGGGCAACATGCCGTTCGATGGCCAGCGTATGTTCTGGGGCGGCTTCGAGACGATCGTCGAACTGTGAGCGCAGTGCCAGCTACGAGAACGAATTCGAGGTCATCATGAGCATGAGCGTATTCATAAACCTTCCGGTTAACGATCTGAAGCGGACGATCGCCTTCTATACGGCGCTCGGCTTCAAGTTCGACGAGCGGTTCACGAACGACGATGCGGCCGGCATGATCATCAGCGAAGGCCATAGCTACGCGATGCTGCTGACGCATAAGCACTTCAAGAGCTTCATCAGGAACGACATCGCCGATCCGAACAAGGTGACGCAGGTCCTGGTCGCTATCCAGTACGAGTCGCGAGAGGCTGTGGACGCGATTATGCGCAAAGCCGTCGAAGCCGGCGGCAAGGATGCACGCGAGCCGCAGGACGTCGGGTTCATGTATGGGCGGGCATTTGCCGATCCGGATGGTCACGTATGGGAACCATTCTGGATGGATCCGAATGCCATCCCCGCGCAGGAAGGGGCCTGAGCTATGGCCGCAAAGCAGAAGATCACGCCGTGCCTGTGGTTCGACGACAATGCCGAGGAGGCAGTCGCGTTCTATCTATCGGTGTTCAAGGACGGAAAGATCATCGATGTGGCGCACTACGGTGATGTCGGGCCGGGCAAGCCCGGCTCCGTCATGGTGATGGACTTCGAGATCGCAGGTCAGCAGTTCCGCGCCCTCAACGGTGGACCGCACTTCAAGTTCACCGAGGCCATCTCGCTCTCCGTCGACTGCAAGGATCAGGCTGAGGTCGATGATCTCTGGGCGAAGCTCACGGCCGACGGTGGTTCGGAGAGCCAATGCGGTTGGCTGAAGGACAAGTTTGGGCTCTCCTGGCAGATCGTACCATCGGTTGCCGTGCCGTTGTTCAAGGGACCGGATCGCGCTGGCGCGAAGCGCGCAATGGAAGCGATGATGAAGATGAAGAAGCTCGACATCGCAGCATTGCAGCGCGCCTACGATGGGAAGTAGGGGAAGTCGCGATGGCCCGCGTCGTCTTCACACCTAACATCCAGCGTCATGTCGCGTGCCCCGAGGCCGATGCGCCGGGCTCGACTGTGCGTGAGGTACTGGATGCGGTGTTCACGGCGAATCCGCAGGCGCGCAGCTATGTTCTCGATGACCAGTCGGCGTTGCGCCGGCACATGACGATCTTTGTAGACGGCGTGATGATCCGCGATCGCGCTGGCCTCGGTGATGCCGTCGGCGATCGGAGCACCATCTACGTCTTTCAGGCACTTTCAGGAGGCTAAGTCATGAGCGACGCGCTGCTTGTGTCGACGCGCAAGGGGCTGTTCACGGTCGAGCGCTGCGGCAGTTGCTGGGAGATCGCCAAAGTCGATTTTCTAGCCGACAACGTGACGCTCTCATTGAGCGATCGGCGCAGCGGCCGACGCTACGCGGCACTTGATCATGGCCACTTCGGCGTGAAAGTCCATCGCTCGACCAGCGACGGATGGGAAGAGATTGCCACACCCGCCTATCCCGAGAAGCCCGAAGGTTGCGAGGAAAATGACATGTGGGGCCGGCCGCTCCCTTGGAGTACGGTCCGCATCTGGTCGCTCGTCGCGGGCGGCGCCGACGAGCCGAGTGTGCTCTGGTGCGGGACGCTGCCGGGCGGTCTCTTCCGCTCGACGGACAATGGCGAGAGCTGGCAGTTCGTTCGCTCGCTCTGGGATCATCCATCCCGAAAATTTTGGACCGGTGGTGGCGCTGACCTGCCGGGCGTCCATTCCATCTGTGTCGATCCGCGGAACGCGAGGCATGTCTCGATCGCGGTTTCGACGGGCGGCATCTGGCACACGGAGGATGCGGGCGAGACGTGGGCGCAGCGCGGCCATGGTATGCGCGCCGAGTACATGCCACCCGAGCAGGCTGGCGAGCCCAATGCGCAGGACGTGCATTGTCTCGCGCAGTGCCGGATGGCGCCGCACCGCATGTGGGTGCAGCATCACAACGGCATCTTCGTCTCGTCGGACGAGGGGCGGAATTTCACCGAGCTCACCGATGTGAAGCCCTCGGCGTTCGGCTTTCCGGTGGTCGTGCATCCGCGCGATCCTGACACGGCGTGGTTCGTTCCCGAGATCAAGGACGAGAAGCGCATACCGGTCGACGGCAAGCTCGTCGTCACGCGCACGCGCGATGGCGGTGGCACGTTCGAGACGCTGACGAAGGGCCTGACGCAGTCACACGCTTACGACATCGTCTATCGTCATGCTCTGGCGATCGACGAGACGGGCGATCGCCTTGCCATGGGCTCGACGACGGGCGGGCTCTGGGTCAGCGAGGATCAGGGCGAGAGCTGGTCGTGTGTCTCGCACACGCTGCCGCCAGTGTATGCCGTGCAGTTTGCCTGATCATTGTCCCCTCTC
>CAUJKI010000327.1 GCA_963205015.1 Pseudomonadota bacterium | reverse complement strand
TCTCCGCCACGCTTGTGCTGAGGACGTCCTGGCGCGCCACCGCGGCGCGCTTCCTCCTGATAAACACCACCGCCCCGCGTCCAGTTGCGCCAGGGCTGCGGCGCGTCCTGTCCGGCCTCGCTGGTGCGCGGTGCGTTACCCGGCCGGCGGGCATCGCCGTTGTGCGGGGTGTGCCCATTTCCATTCGTCCGTTCGGCATGACGGGCTCCGTTGCGGGCTCCGTGATGCTCGCCGCGGTGCGCATGGGGGCGTGAACGCTCCTCGCGTCCCGCGCGGCCATGCTCCGGATGCTCCTTACGCGGTGCCCGGCCATGCTCGGAGTGCTCCTTGCGCGATCCACCCTCTCGTGAGGGCCGCGACGCACGATGCTCATGCGCACGTCCGTTCGTGGCAGGCGCGCGTCGCTCGTCGGGCACAATCGGGCGCTCTTCTGCACCCGGTGCGCCGATCACCGCCAGCGGACGCCCGGTCAGGCGCTCGATATCGCGGAGGTATTCCCGCTCATCGGGCGCACAGAGCGCGATGGCGACGCCTTCGGCTCCCGCACGCGCCGTTCGGCCGATGCGATGCACATAGCTCTCGGGAATGTTCGGCAGCTCGTAGTTGATGACGTGACTGATGTCGTCGATGTCGATGCCGCGCGCGGCGATGTCCGTCGCGACCAGGACGCGGGTGAAGCCCTTGCGGAAGCTCTCGAGCGCCGCCTGACGCTGCCCCTGGCTCTTATTGCCGTGAATGGCGTGCACGCCGATACCAATATGCTCGACGGCCTGGCAGACGCGATCGGCACCGCGCTTGGTGCGAGTGAACACGATCACGCGGCGCATGGCCGGATCCTGCAGCAGGCGGGCAAGTGCCTCGCGCTTTGCGCCCGCCGGAATGAAGATCACCTGCTGGTTGATGCGATCGACGGTCTTGCCGGCGCGTGCGATCTCGACGCGAAGGGGATCCTTCAGGATCTCGGCGGCGAGCTGCGCGATGTCGCGCGGCATGGTCGCCGAGAAGAGCAGCGTATGGCGCTTCGTCGGGACCAGCTTGAGAATGCGCCGCACGTCCCGCACGAAGCCCATGTCGAGCATCCGGTCAGCCTCGTCGAGGACAAACGTGCTGATCCGCTCGAGACGGAGATGGCGCTGGTCGATGAGATCGAGCAGACGGCCCGGCGTTGCAACGAGGATGTCGACGCCGCGCGCGATGGCTGAGACCTGCGGGCGCTGGCCGACGCCGCCGAAGATAACCGTATGCGACACGCGCACGTGCCGGCCGTACGTGGTGATGCTCTCGCCGATCTGGATCGCGAGCTCACGTGTCGGCGCGAGGATCAAGGCGCGGGGTGCGCCGGGCTGCGGACGCCCGCCCTCCGCAACAAGGCGTTGGAGAAGCGGCAGCACGAACGCCGCCGTCTTACCGGTGCCTGTCTCGGCCAGGCCAAGCAGATCGCGGCCCTCGAGCAGCGCGGGAATGGCTTTAGCCTGGATCGGGGTTGGGTGGGTGTACTCTGCGTCGCTCAATGCACGCAGCAATGGCTCGGCGAGGCCGAGCGCGGCAAAAGTCGGAGTCGTCACGAAATCTATGGCTTTCTGCGCAAACCGCCGGGGCTTCCTTGCCGCCGGTTGGGCTTTTCTGGTGCGCGGTTCGCCTCAGGCTGCGCACCGCAGCGAGGCCCGTTTGCTTGTCGAACGTCCCGGAGGGATCACTTGACGCCGCGCCGGGCTCTCACACAGCCACATGGCGAAGCAGCAGAGCGCCTGGCGCGCTCGCGGAACGACGCCCGTGATATGGGTGATCCGCGGCCTGACGTCAACCACTTTCGCAAGTGCAGCATTTTTGCCGCAGAATTAAAAAATGAGCATTTACCACGCGAGCGCCTCGAGCGCCGCAATCGGCGGAGTGGGATGATCGGAAAAAAGGCGCGCCAGCGTGGTTTCATCAAGCCTGTCCGCGCCATCCACATGCAGCGCGCTCGCAATGAACACAGCGCGCAAGCCGGCCGCCGCGGCGCCGGCGATGTCGGTCTTGATGCCGTCGCCGATCGCCAGGATGCGGGCGGTCTCTACGGGCGTACCGCGCACCTCCCCGATCAGCTCGCGGGCGCGCGCATAGATCGGCGGATGCGGCTTACCTGCATAGGCGACCTTGCCGCCGAGCGCTTCGTAGGCCGCCGCAAGCGCACCCGCGCAGTATACGAGACGATTGCCACGCTCGACGACGAGGTCCGGATTGACGCAGATCATCGGCACATTGCGCGCGCGCATGGCCGCCAGCACATCGCGGTAGTCGTCGGGCGTCTCGTGGTCGTCCTCGATGAGTCCCGTGCAGACGACGACAGCGGCCTCGCTCAACGGCGCGAAGGCGACATCGAGCCCGGCGAACGTGCCGAGATAGCGATCCGGGCCGAGATGATGCACGGGTCGGCCCGCCCAGGCGGAGATGAGCGCGCGCGTGACATCGCCCGAGGTGACGATCGCATCATAGGCCGCGCGCGGCACACCGAGCTCGTCGAGATGAGCCGTCACCTCTACACCCGTCGATGGCGCGTTGCTCACGAGCACGATCGTGCCACCGGCAGCGCGGAATTTCATGCAGGCGTCGCTCGCGGCTGGATGGGCATGTGCGCCGTCGTGCAGGACGCCCCAGACATCGCTGATCCAGGCATCCGCAGCGCGTGCGAGTGGCGCAATCGACCGCAGCAGGGGAATGTGCGGGCCAGTCTTGTTCTGCATCCCGCCTCCGCGATGGATGATGTCGTCGAGAGAGATCGTCGGGACCGCGCTGCCTCAACGCGCTGCGGGCCGCCACAGCCTTAGCCGGGCGGCCCGCGCGGTTCAAGTTGCAGTCCACACACCTTTTATGCGGCACTCGGCTGACGTGTCGAGCGGTCCTGCCGGATGGTCCGCGGCCCGCCGAAAAGCCGACCCTGACCGAGCAGTGCCCCAAAGCCCAGCACCTTGACCAGCTCGCGCTCCTCGCCAATGCGGCTGACGATCAGCGTGAAGCCGAGACTGGAAAGATGCCGGCAAAGGTCGGCGGCCGGGACGAAGCCGTGCGGCGCCGGCAGACCCTGGAGGAAGACCTGGGCATCGAGACGTACGAACTCGAAGTCGCGATCCGCGAGATCCTCGAAGTCCATGTCGAGATCCACGACATCCACCAGTGCATAGCGCAGGCCGGCATCGGAGAGCGCCGCCAGCGCCTCCCAATGAGCCGGACCGAACGCGCGCACCTCGGACTGCGCGATCGACATCACGAGCCGCGCGCCGAGCGTGGCATCGGGAGCGAGGGCGCCGCTCAAGGCGGAATGAAAGCCGCCGTCGCGAAGCGACTCGCCAGAGGCCGCCGAGAACAGGTCGGCGTGGGCACCCCGTGCGACGAACTCGCCGGCGAGCCGTATGGTCTCGGCGAACGTCAGCGCCTCGATGCGCGGGCCGAGACCGGTGCCGGCGATCGCATGGCCGAGCACCTGCGGATCAAAGACCTCACCCTCCTCGCCGTGCAGTCGAACAGAGACTTCGAAGTGGCGTGCCTTGCGATCATCGAGGCCAAGGATCGGATCAAGGCAAAGATCGATACGCGCAGCGTCGATCGCGCGCTCGATGGCCTCATGCAGACCACGCGGCGCGCTCGGCGCAGCGCTCCGTTCCGCGGGCATCGTCAGGCTGTCCCGCATGTCATCGGCTATATCGCGCAGCGCGCCCACCTGCTCCTCGACCGTATCGAGAGACGGCATGATCGGTGCCGCAGACGATGACGGCGCGGGCGCGACCGGTGCGCGCGGGACTTCGACCCTGGCAGATGGCGTATTGAGCGGCGCATTGATCTGATCGGCGAGTCCCTTGATCAGGGACTGCATGATCGCAATGTCCTGCGCGCGCGGATCCTCCGCCTGAGGCACGTCCCGCGGCACCTCTAAAACGGGCGGCATCGCGGCAGGCTTCTCGGATGCAAGAGCCGCCAGTCCCTGCGGACGCGGGCGTGCGGGCAGCGGC
>CAUJKI010000326.1 GCA_963205015.1 Pseudomonadota bacterium | reverse complement strand
TGAAGCGGAAGTTGCCCGTGCGCACGTCGACCATGAGCACGCCGGAGAGGGCCGAGCCGTCCCTGGTCGGGATGAGGGCCACGGCGCGGTGCTCTTCGAGCCGTCGGATCGGCCGCTTCCAGACCTGCTCCATGAGCCGGTTGATGATCTCGATACCTGTAAGGTCACCCTTGTGCACCGTGCGGTCGAAGGTCTGGCCGGCAAAGGCCTTGCCGTGGAGTGATCCGTCGGGGTTGCGATCGAAGAAGCAACCGACCTCGTTCTCGAGCTCGCGCACGCGCTCGACGGCTGTCTCGACGAGGCGCCAGGCGAGCTCCTGATTGGGGAGCCACTTGCCGCCCTCGATGGTGTCCATGAAGTGGCGCTCGACGGAGTCGCCGGGGATCAGCGAGACATTGTAGCCGCCCTGCACCATGCGCGTGCAGCCGGACTTGCCGACGAGGCCCTTGGTGGCGACGACGATGTCGAGATCGGGGTTCTGTTGGTACGCGTGGAGCGCGGCAAACAAACCGGCGCCGCCAGAGCCCAGAATGAGGATGTCGCACTTCAGGCGTTCGAGCATCGGGGTCGCTTCCGTGTTGTTGTGGTCGCGTGCGCACGGTGAGCGCCGGCGGCCGACAGGATCCTTCTCAGGCTTTGTAGAACGTCGCGTGCGCCGGCGCCATATCAGGCGCGCCGGCGTGGTTTCACAGTGTAGAACACGTAGCCATAGCTACCCCGGCTGGCTGCGAAGATCGCGCGCTCCTGTTCCAACTCCGCGATGAATGCCGGTCCGAGCTGCGCGGCGTTCCCGTCCTCGATGGCCTTGGTAATCGGGTCGTAGTAGTCGGCCCAGGCCTCGGCCGCGAGGGTGTGAGTATCGATGATCTCGTAGCCGGCCGCTGTCGCGCGGCTGACATTCTCCGTGCGCGTGCCCATGGACGGGTAGGCCGCGGCCCAGAATTCGGACACGGCGTGCGGTCGATCATCGCTGAGCCATGTGCACTCCGAGATGACGGCATAGCCTGCGGGTTTGAGCAGGGGGCGCCAGAGGCTCAGCGCATTCTCGAAGCCGATGTTGTAGACGGCGCCTTCGCTCCACAGGAGATCGAGGCTGCTGGGCGCGATCGGCGGCGCGGCCATGTCGGCCTCGTGGATGTGAATGCGTGATCCGAGATTGCGGTGCGTGGTCTCATCGCGCAGGCGCTGGCAAAAGGCGTCAGAGAAATCGATCGCTGTAACGGCTGCATCCGGTAGCGCTGCCGCGAGCGCAAGCGTCGTGCGGCCTGTGCCGCAACCGAGGTCGGCAACGCGAGGCTGCGCCGGCAGGCGATCGGCAATGCGATGAAGCACGTGCAAGGTCTCGCTGTCGCGCCCAGGACCCTGCTGCGGCAGCGCGGCGTAGAAATCGAAGAACGCCGGATCGAAGACTTCGCTCAATGCGCCGCTTCCCAGTTGGCGGCGGCCTTCGCATCGACATGGATCGGAACCGAGAACTTCACGGCTGGCTCGGCCGCCTTCTCCATGACCTCGCGCACGACGGGAAGCACCTTCTCGACCTCCGCCTCGCGCGCCTCGAAGATCAGCTCGTCGTGCACCTGCAGGAGCATGGTCGTGTGGTTGAGGCCCGCGCTCTCCAGTGCGCCGGGCATGCGGATCATGGCGCGGCGGATGATATCGGCGGCCGAGCCCTGGATGGGCGCGTTGATGGCCGCGCGCTCCAGGAAGCCACGCATGGAGGGGTTCTTCGTGTTGATCTCAAGGTAGTGGACGCGCCGGCCGAACACCGTTTCGACGTAGCCGTGCTCGCGCGCGAACTGCTTCGTGCGCTCCATGTAGTCACGAATGCCGGGAAAGCGCTGGAAGTAGGTCGTAATGTAGTCGCCCGCTTCCTGCCGCGAGATGCCGAGCTGGTTCGCAAGCCCGAAGGCCGAAATGCCGTAGATGATGCCGAAGTTGATCGCCTTGGCGCGCCGACGCGTCTCGGCCGGCATGTCCTTCACCGGCACGCCGAACATCTCCGAGGCCGTCATGGCATGAATATCGAGGCCGTCGGCGAACGCCTTCTTGAGCTGCGGTATGTCGGCGATGTGCGCGAGCACGCGCAGCTCGATCTGGCTGTAGTCGGCGGAGATGAGCTTGGCACCCTTCTCGGCAATAAAAGCCGTGCGGATCTCGCGGCCCTCGCGCGTGCGCGCGGGGATGTTCTGCAGGTTGGGGTCCGTCGAAGCGAGGCGCCCCGTGGTCGTCGCCGCAAGCGCATAGCTCGTGTGAATGCGGCCCGTATCGGGGTGGATGTGCTGCGGCAGTGCGTCCGTGTAGGTGCTCTTGAGCTTCGAGAGCTGGCGCCATTCGAGCATGGTGTTGATGAGCTTGCGCGCGTCCGGCGGCAGCTCCTCGTTCGCCGCGAGGTCATCGAGCAGGCCGGCGCGCGTCTCCCACTGGCCGGACTTCGTACGCTTGCCGCCGGGCAGCTTGAGTTGATCGAACAGCAGCTCGCCGAGCTGGCGCGGGCTGCCGAGATTGAAGGGCCGGCCGGCGAGCGCCTGCACTTCTTCCTCGAGGCGCGCAATGCCCTGGGCAAAGCTCGATGAGAGCCGCGAGAGAATATTCCGGTCGACCTTGACGCCCGCCGCTTCCATGTCCGCCAGCACAGGCAGCAGCGGCCGCTCCAGCGTCTCGTAGACGGTCGTCATGCGCTCCGCGACGAGCCGCGGCCTGAGCGCAAGCCAGAGGCGGAGCGTGACGTCCGCGTCTTCGGCGGCGTATTCCGTCGCCTTGTCGATGGGCACGCCCGCGAACGTGCGGTCGGATTTCTTCTTGGCCGGCGGCGCGTGCTCGATCACCTGCGTGAAGGCGAGGGGCGTATGGCCGAGATGGCGCTCCGAAAGCGCGTCCATGCCCTGGCTGCCCTTGCCGGCGTCGAGCGCATAGGAGATCAGCATCGTGTCGTCGATCGAGACGATGCGGATGCCGTAGCGGCGCATGACGAGGCAGTCATACTTGAGGTTCTGCCCGATCTTGAGAATGCCTGGGTCCTCTAGGAGCGGCTTCAGGGCTTCGAGCGCCGCGCGCCTGTCGATCTGCCCCTCGACGAGACCGCCATCGCCGAAGAGATCGGCATTGCCTGTCGTGTGGCCGAGCGGCACGTAGCAGGCCTTGCCCGGTTCCGTGGCGAGCGAGAAGCCTACGAGATCGGCGGTCATGGCATCGAGGCCGGTGGTCTCGGTATCGAATGCGACGTGGCCGGCTTCGCGCGCGTCCGCAATCCATGCATGGAGCCGCGCGATATCGCGCACGGTTTCATAGGCCGTGCGGTCGATCTTGGGGTGGCGTGCGGCGGTGCGGGCGAAGTCGACGCCCGCTGCGGGGGTTTCCGCGCCGGCGATCTTCGGTCTTTCGTTCTTCGCCGAGGGGACCGGCGCGTCGGGCGCCTTGATGCTCGAGCCGACGGAGCGTTCGAGGGGCGGCGGCGCATCGACGCCAAGGGCTTCCGCGACACGCTTCGTCAGCGTGTTGAACTCCATGGTGCGCATGAAGCTCAGCAGAGGATCGGCAAGCTGCTCCTGAAGCCCCAGTTGCTCGACGGGCACTTCGATGGGTACGTCGTCCTTGAGGCGCACGAGCTCGCGGCTCATGCGCGCCTGCTCGGCGAACTCGATGAGCTTCTCGCGGCGCTTGGGCTGCTTGATCTCGCCCGCACGCGCGAGGAGAGAGTCGAGATCGCCGTACTCGCGGATGAGCTCGGCTGCCGTCTTGATGCCGATGCCGGGGACTCCCGGCACGTTGTCCGTCGAGTCGCCGGCGAGCGCCTGGATATCGACGACGCATGCGGGCTCGAGCCCGAACTTCTCGATGACCTCCTCGCGTCCGATCAGCTTGCCCTTCATGGTATCGAGCATGACGATGCCCGGCTTGACGAGCTGCATGAGGTCCTTGTCGGACGAGACGATCGTCACGTCGCCCCCGGCCTCGACGGTGGCGCGCGCGTAGGTCGCGATGAGGTCGTCGGCTTCGAAGCCTTCCTGCTCGATGGAGGCCATGTTGAAGGCCTTCACGGCGGCGCGGATGAGCGGGAACTGCGGGATCAGCTCTTCCGGTGGCGGCGGACGGTTGGCCTTGTAGTTCGGATAGATGTCATTGCGATAGTTGAGGCGCGAGGCATCGAAGATGACGGCGATGTGTGTCGGCCCGCGCCCGGCCTTGGCATCCTGAATGAGCTTCCAGAGCATCTGGCAGAAGCCGTGGACAGCGCCGACGGGGAGGCCGTCCGAGGGGCGAGTCAGCGGGGGGAGTGCATGGAAGGCGCGGAAGATGTAGCCGGATCCATCGATCAGATAGACGTGGCTGCCCTTGCCGACCGGCACGGGCTCGCCATCCGGCACGGTGATGCGCCCGTTCGGCGCGGTTTCATTCGCTGTCATGATCGCTGTGCTCATGGCGGCGGAGTATAGAAGGCCGCCCCGCCGCGGTCAGCCTATTCCAGCCGCCTACTCATGCCAGTGCTGTGGCAGGAGGTTGGTGTGGCTTGACAGGCGTTCTATATTTCCTCTCATGCGGACCTCCGAAATCGACATGCTGATCGTGCCGGGCTGGACGAATTCCGGCCCGGATCACTGGCAATCGCGCTGGCAGCGCCATTTCAAGACCGCGCGCCGCATCGAGCAGGCGGACTGGGATACGCCGCGTCTCGCCGATTGGGTCGAGCGGATCGTCGAGGATGTGGCGAAGGCTACGCGCCCGGTGGTGCTTGTCGCGCACAGCTGTGGGGTGTCCGCGGTGGTGCACGCAGCGCCGCGCCTGGTGCCGAGCCGCCTCATGGGTGCCTTCCTCGTGGCGCCGGCCGATCTCGAAGGCACGGAGAGCTGGCCCGCCAGGGAGGGCGGATTCGCGCCCCTGCCCATGGTGGCGCTCCCTTTTCCGGCCCGCATGATCGGCAGCTCGGATGATCCGCACTGCTCCGTCGCGCGTGCGCAGGAATTCGGCGCGGCTTGGGGTGCGGACGTATCGATCATCGCCAATGCCGGCCACATCAACACCGCATCGGGCCATGGTCCGTGGCCGGAGGGCCTGCTGACCTTCGGCCTGTTCCTGCGCTCGCTCGGCGACATACCGGGACGGGCCTGAAGCCCCACGGCAGCGCGGTTTCAGCCGCACTGCGCGCGGTGGCGCAGGAGGTGGTCGGCAAGCACCAGCGCCATCATGGCTTCGCCGACCGGCACCGCACGGATGCCGACGCAAGGGTCGTGACGGCCCTTGGTGACGATCTCGGTGTCGTTGCCGTGCCTGTCGACCGTGCGGCGCGGCTGAAGGATCGAGGACGTGGGCTTGACGGCGAAGCGCGCGACCACGGGCTGGCCTGTCGAGATGCCGCCGAGAATGCCGCCCGCATGGTTCGAGAGGAACACGGGCTTGCCGTCGTTGCCGGCCCGCATCTCGTCCGCATTGGCCTCGCCGGAGAGCGCCGCCGCGGCAAAGCCATCGCCGATCTCGACGCCCTTCACCGCATTGATGCTCATCAGCGCCGACGCCAGATCCTGGTCGAGCTTGCCGTAGATCGGCGCGCCCCAGCCGGCCGGCACGCCCTCAGCAATGACCTCGATGACCGCGCCGAGCGATGAGCCCGCCTTGCGCACGGCATCGAGATCCTCCGCCCACTGGGCGGCCGTCACGGCATCGGGGCAGAAGAACGGATTGTTGTCGACCTCGTTCCAGTCCCAGCGTGCACGGTCGATGGCGCGGCTGCCGATCTGGACGAGGGCGCCGCGGATCGTGACGCCGTCCAGCACCGCGCGCGCAACTGCGCCCGCGGCAACCCGCGCCGCCGTCTCGCGGGCCGAGGAGCGCCCGCCGCCGCGGTAGTCGCGGATGCCGTACTTGGCGAAGTAAGTGTAGTCCGCGTGGCCGGGACGGAATTTCTCGGCGATCTCGCCGTAGTCCTTGGAGCGCTGGTCGGTGTTCTCGATCAGGAGCGAGATCGGGGTGCCTGTCGTGACCTGCCGTCCAATGTCGTCGTCGAAGATACCGGACAGGATTTTCACGGCGTCGGGCTCGCGGCGCTGGGTGGTGTAACGCGACTGTCCGGGCCTTCTGCGATCGAGGTAAACCTGAATGTCCTCGGCCTTCAGCGCGATGCCTGGCGGGCAGCCGTCGATGATGCAACCGAGCGCCGGGCCATGGCTCTCGCCCCAGGTCGTAACGCGGAAGATGTGGCCGAAAGTATTGTGCGACATAGGCTATCCGGTAATTGCGGCAGTGCAGCAACAGTCCCTATAGCACAACTGACTATCCGGCGTCGCGGTCCAAGATTAACAAGCGTTCATGTGGCAGATTAACAACCATTCAAGTAGACGGACACTGAAGATGTGTGACTATGGCGTCACGAACGCTGTTAATATTGTGCATACTATCAGTATAGCTTCCTAGAGCCAGAATAAAATGCGAGAGTGAGCTAGGCACCGGCGCAGCTGCAGGCTGAGACCTGTACTGCGCCGGTGCCAGCTTGCATGCATGAAGCTGAACTGTGGAGGACTTGTCATGAAGCTCGCGAAGCTGGCTCTCGCCGGGGCGCTCGGCGCGTTCCTGTTCACCTCGGCGCAGGCCGCGCCCGCGGTTGCCCCTGCCTCGAAGATCACGTCTGACAGCGTGATCGAACTGGCGCAGGCCAAGAAGAAGGCCGTCAAGAAGAAGGCGGCGCCGAAGAAAAAGGTCGTGAAGAAGAAGAAGGCAGCCCCGAAGAAGGCAGCCAAGGCGTCCAAGAAGAAGGTCGCGAAGGTTGGCCCCGGCCGCTGTGGCGCCACGAAGTACTGGAGCGCCAAGCAGAAGAAGTGCCTCTCCAAGGGTTGATCTCAATCCTTACGGGCGACGAATTGGGGTCGGACCCAGGTCCGGCCCCTTATTTTTTATCGGGAGATGGGATCGGGGTGGTCAGCGCCAGGCGAAGGCGATGCGTTCGACCTTGCTCTCGCCGAGCGTATCGAAAAGGCGCGCAACGGGCCGCCCACCGCGGCGCCAGTAGAAATGGCAGGCCTGGTCGTTCTCGGCGAGTGCCCACACGATGAGACCCGACAGGCGACGCACGTCGAGAACGTGGCGCGCGGCTTCGAAGAGATGCTCACCGAAGCCGAGGCCTTGGTGGGTCGGCGTGACGTAAAGCTCGTAGATTTCGCCCTGAAAGCGGCCTTTCGAGCGTGCACGGCCAAACGTCGTATAGCCGGCGACCGTACCACTCACCTCGAGCACCAGCATGCCGTCGCCGCGGCCTGCAACGGTCCGCCACCATTCGACCGTGCGACGGCGGATGATGCCCTCGAGATGCGTATGCGGGATGATGCCGGTGTAGGCGAGCCGCCAGGACTGCGCGAAAAGCTCAGCGAGCGCTTCCGCGTCGCTCGTGCTCGGCTTGCGGACGACGATATCGGACCGGGACTGCAGCATCGCTGTAGTATAGCGCAGTTATGGGGCGAGGGTCAGCTCACGTGATCGCGAGAGGGCCGATTGCCATGGGGCACATGGCCGCGCGTAGCATTTGCTTTGTGGTGGCGCTGTGCTAGACGACGGCCGTGCGCCGTGCCCGCTGAGTAGCAAGTGGCGGGACATCACCTGGCGCATTTTGATCGGACTATGGGCCCGGCTCCGGGCTTCGGGCGGCCGATCGGCGGCGACGTGGCGGAGTGGTGACGCAGCGGACTGCAAATCCGTAAACGCCGGTTCGATTCCGGCCGTCGCCTCCAGCAGTATCCGAACTTCTCCTCCGCCTCTCGTTCTCCACACACCCATTCCCCGCTTCGCGCCACGCTCCCACAGTAGACCGGCCGCCGTCTGCCATGCGATGGAGTGGGAAATCCCCTATCCAAGCCGACATCCCCCGGGAGGACCCATGATCCGCATCAAGGCCCAGGCGCTCGAAGAGCTCGTGCGCGACATCTTCATCAAGGCGGGCTGTTCCGAGGCTGAGGGCAAGCGCATCGGCAAGTACCTCGTGATCGCGAACCTAACCGGGCACGACAGCCACGGCGTTCAGCGCGTGCCACGCTACCTGCAGTGGAAGGCCGAGGGGGCCTTCATTGCAGATCGCGAGGTGAAGATCGTCTCGGAGACGCCCGTGCTCGCGGTGCTCGACGGCCAGTACGGCTTCGGCCAGACGATCACGCCACAGGCGGTCGCGATCGGTATCAAGAAATGCAAGGAGATGGGCCTGTCGTGCATCTCGCTGCGCGATGTCGGTCATATCGGCCGCGTCGGCGATTGGGCCGAGATGGCGGCAGCGGAAGGTCTTGTCTCCGTGCACTTCGTCAACGCTGCAGGCAGCATTCTCGTCGCTCCCTTCGGTGCCGCCGAGCGTCGGTTCTCGACGGCACCGTACTGCGTGGGCGTTCCGCGTCCCGGAAAGACGCCGGTCATCCTCGATTTCGCGACGTCGGTCGTTGCGGAAGGCAAAGTGCTCAACGCCTCGTTCGGCGGCAAGAAACTGCCCGAGGATTCTCTCATCGGCGCCGATGGCAAGATGAGCAACGATCCTCACGTCCTCTACGGCGACTACACGCCGACCGGCCCGCGCAACCACTCCAAGGGAACGGGCGCCATCCGCGCGTTCGGTGATCATAAAGGCTCGGGTCTCGCGCTCATGTGTGAGTTGCTTGGTGGTTCTCTCACCGGTACGGGGGCAACTGAGCCAGGACGCAAGTTCTCGAACGGTATGCTGTCCTTCTATGTCGATCCTGCAAAGCTCGACACGTCCGGCTTCTTTCCCAAGGATGTGCAGCGCTACATCGACTTTGTGAAGGGCGCGCGACCGACAACGCCCGGCGCCGAGGTCCTCATTCCCGGTGAGCCCGAGGAGCGCATGAAGGCCGAGCGCCTCGCCAATGGTGTGCCGCTGCCCGAAGATACTTGGGGCGCCATCGTTGAGGCTGCGCGCAAGGTCGGCGTCGACGAGCGCCGCATCCAGCTCGCCGCGCAGTAATTTGTCTTGCCGCCGGCTGTTGGGAAGAGGTGCTGTCGCATCCCTTCCGTGGTGCCCTGCCGGCGGCGTTCTCCCTGGAACAGGCCCTAAAAATCCGAGGAAACATCCATGACCACTGTATCCGAGAAGACTCTTGCCTTTCTCCGGACCGTCGACACGCCGACGATCTGTAACGCCCTCGAGATCGTGGCGCCGGAACGCCGGCTCACGGGCTACACGGTGAAGCCCTTCGTGTGTCCCTTCCCCGATGTCGTCGCCGTCGTCGGCTACGCGCGGGTCGCGACCTGCCGCGCGACGCACGCCAACGAGCTCACCGGCGAAGCCGCGCGCAACCAGCGCATTGGCTACTACGAGTACATCGCCTCGGGGCCCGGTCCGACGATCACGGTCCTGCAGGACCTCGACGGCGCAGAGGTCGGCTATGGCGCCTTCTGGGGTGAGGTGCAAAGCACGGTGCACAAGGGCCTCGGCTCGCTCGGCGTGATCACCGACGGCTGCATCCGCGACATTCCGCAGTGGGCGCCGGGCTTCTTTGCGCTCGCCGGCTCGCTCGCGCCGAGCCACGCCTACACGCACCTCCACGACTTCGGCAAGGAGGTGCGGGTGCACGGGATGCTGGTCCGCCACGGCGATCTCATCCATGCCGATCGCCATGGCGCCGTGGTGATCCCGCACGCCGTCGCCGACAAGATCGAGGCGGCCTGCGACCTGCTTTCCCGCAAGGAGGCCGTCATCCTCGAGCAGGCCCGTGCGCCGGGCTTCAACATCGAGATCCTGAAGGCGGCACTGCGCAAGCAGGAGGAAATCCACTGATCGGGCTGCCATCTCGGGCGCGCGGCTGCCATGCGGACGGCCGCCGCCACTTGATACGACGCCCGATTCGGCGGAGAACAAATCCACTTTAGAACGAACACAGCAATTGCCCCCGTTGCTGCACCGCGTTAAAAGCCCGTTTGGTGGTTGGGGGGCGTTGCAGGGGCCCTGCCGCCACGGTGGCGTGGCCGGCTGGCAACGGGCGGTGGACGCCCACGCAATGAGAGGCATACGTGCCGTTTCGTAGTTCGCCGGCATGGCGGGCATCGCGAGACGGCACCATCTAACGAGAGCCGAAAGCATGGCCAGCGCCAAGCCATCAGCCGGGTCGCCGCGCCCGGTCTCGCCGCACCTCCAGATCTATAGCCCGCTCATCAACATGATGATGTCGATCGTCCATCGCATCACGGGCGTGGCGCTCTATGGGGGCACGCTGCTGCTGGCCTTCTATCTCGTCTCGGCGGCGAGCGGCCCCGAAGCCTTTGCTTATGCGAGCTGGCTCTTCAGTACGCCGATCGGGCTCTTCATCCTGTTCGGCTACACCTGGGTGCTGTTCCATCACATGCTCGGCGGCGTGCGCCACATGATCTGGGACACGGGCCGGGGCTTCGACCTCGCGACCGTCGACCAGCTCTGCTGGGGTTCGCTCATCGGCTCCATCACCCTGACGATCCTCGTCTGGGCCGTCGCCATCCTGGCCTGAGAGGGGCTGTCATGACCACCACGCTTCGACCGACTCCTTCGCCCAACGACGCGCAGATCCGCACGCCCCTTGCGCGCGTGCGCGGTCTCGGTTCGGCCAAGGACGGCACCGAGCATTTCTGGCGCCAGCGCGTGACGGCGGTCGCCAACCTTTTCCTCGTCATCTTCGCGGTCGGGCTCGTGCTGCGCCTCGTCGGCGCCGAGTACGAGGAGGTGCGCGAGACGCTGTCGGGCCCGTTCGTCACGGTAGCTCTCGCGATGCTCATCCTGTCGGGTGTCATCCACATGCGCCTT
>CAUJKI010000325.1 GCA_963205015.1 Pseudomonadota bacterium | reverse complement strand
TCTTCGATCATTGCGTAGAATGCCGCCTTCATCCCCTCCTTGCCGTACGTGACTCCGGCGTACGGGGCCAACGCCTCATCGAAATACAGGGCGTAGACGACATCCTCCGCTACGTGCACGAACGTGGACTCGACATCCTGCGCGGCCCACAGCCTGAGCACTTCCTCAACAACTTCACGTACTCCCATGCAATTACTCCAAACACGGATCAATGCTCCCCGAGCGTATAATGACCGATGCATTTGTCAAAACCGCGGAGGCCCCGCCGCGGCAGGCCGTGCTTTGCGGCCGGCGGGACATGCGGTACACCCAAACCAAAGAGCATTGATCTCCAACAAGAGCGCAAGGGAGTAAGGCTATGGATCTCGGTATCAAGGGCCGGACGGCCATCGTGTGCGCGGCCTCGAAGGGGCTTGGCAAGGGCGTCGCCACTGCGCTCGCCCAGGAGGGCGTGAACCTCTTCATCACGGCACGAACCAAAGCCGATATCGAAGCCACCGCCGACGAGATCCGCAAGGCGACAGGCGTCAAGGTCACGGCCGTCGCAGGCGACATCACTACCGAGGAAGGCCGCAAGCAGGTGCTCGCCGCCTGCCCCAACCCCGACATCCTGATCAACAACGCGGGAGGCCCGCCCCCAGGCGATTTCAAGGACTTCACCCTCGACGACTGGCGCAAGGCCGTCGAGTGGAACATGATCACACCGATCGCGCTCATCAAAGCGACCGTCTACGGCATGATGGACCGCGGCTTCGGCCGCATCGTCAACATCACCTCGCAGTCGGTGAAGGCGCCGATCGCCTCGCTCGAGCTCTCCAACGGCGCCCGTACGGGCCTCACCGGCGCCATTGCCGTCATCGCCCGCAAGGCCGTACGCAACAACGTGACGATCAACAATATCCTCCCCGGCCCGTTCGACACCGACCGGCTGCGCGGCACGAGCAAGAAAATGGCCGAGGCCCGGGGCGTCCCGGTCGAGCAGGTTGCTGCGGAGCGCATGAAGGCGGTCCCGGCTGGTCGCTTCGGCAATACGGTCGAGTTCGGCGCCGCGACGGCGTTCCTGTGCTCGCAGCACGCCGGTTTCATCACCGGACAGAACCTGCTGCTCGACGGCGGCATCTTTCCGGGGTCGATGTAACGCCGCGGTTCTGCAGACTGATCGCGCCTGCGGCGCGAGCGAGGCCGCAGGCCTCGCACTCCCGCTCTCTATGATGGAGTGCGCCGCACCCGCACCATCATCCCCTCTCCCCGCTTGCGGGGAGAGGGTTAGGGTGAGGGACGGCGGCATACGCCAACGTGGGCGCGAGTTTCTGCCCTAAAAATCCAGCGGCAGCACCAGCACGGTCTCGCCCGGCGCCACGGCACCGGCCTTCGGGGACCGCACGATCAGGCAATCGGCGATCGCCAGCGGCGACAGCAGCGAGCTGTCCTGCGAGCGTACCGGCCTCACGCGCGGCAGTCCGTCGCCGTCCCGCGTCAGCGTCGCGCGCATGTAGTGCTGGCGCGGGCCATTCGCCTCGATGGGCACCTCCGCCACAGCGGGGTGTGTCGCCTCCGATGCCGTCGCATGGCCAGCCAGATGCTCGACGAGCGGCACGAGAAACACGCGCGCGCACACGAGCGCCGACACCGGATTGCCCGGAAGGCCGATCACGCGCAGGCCGCCGAGCCGGCCGCTCATGAGCGGCTTCCCCGGCCGCATGGCGATCTTCCAGAAGGCGAGCTCCATGCCCTGCTTCGAGAGCACCGGCGCGACGAGGTCGTGATCGCCGACCGAGGCGCCGCCGATCGTCACCAGGATGTCCGCATCTTTCGCGCGCGCGACATGCGACATCAGACTTTCCGGCGTATCGCGGGCAATGCCGAGCTGGATCACCTCGGCGCCGAAGCCGCGCACCATCGCGCCGACACCAAGGTGGTTCGACGCCACGATCTGCCCCGTGCCCGGGGTCTCGCCCGGACGCACCAGCTCATCACCCGTCGACAGGACGGCCACCTTCGGCCGCCGCCAGACTGTGATCTCGCCATGCCCCATGGCCGCAGCAAGCGAAAGCTCGCGCGGACCGAGCCGGCGCCCCACATCGAGCAGGCGCATACCTTCGCGGAAATCGCCGCCGCGCGGGCGGATGTGATCCGTCTGGACGTCCTCGCCCTCGACGAGGACCTGGGCGCCCTCGCGCACCGTGTGCTCCTGGATCACGATACCGTCGGCGCCCTCGGGCACCGGCGCGCCCGTGAAAATGCGCACGGCCTCCCCCGGCCCGACACGCCCGGAGAACGGATGCCCCGCGGCGGACTCGCCGACCAACGTCAGCTTCACCGGCAGCCGCGCGACATCCGCAGTACGCACGGCATAGCCGTCCATGGCGGACGCATCGAACGGCGGCTGCGTCAGTCGCGCGGCCAGCGGCTCGGCAAGAATGCGGTCGTGCGCGACATCGATCGCAACGCGCTCCGTTCCGAGCGGCGATGCATCCGCGAGAATGCGGGCCAGCGCTTCTTCGACCGAGATCAGCGGCGATGCCATGCTAGTGTCCCGATGCCGAAGTTCGCCACGCTTCGAAGCTGATGTCCCGAGCGAACTTCGGCATCCAAAGGGACACTAGAATTATGCTCTTGCTAGTGTGATTCAGATCGAGAAATTCGCTCGATAGCGTGCCGCGAATGGTGGCGAATTTCTCGATCATCACACTAGCCGCCCTTTGCGCCGACCGGCGCCGCGCGCCATGTGCCCGAGCGGCCGCCGCTCTTCTCCACGAGTTGCACCGGCCCGATGACCATGCCTCGGTCCGCGGCCTTGAGCATGTCGTAGATGGTGAGGCACGCGACGGAGACCGCCGTCAGCGCCTCCATCTCGACGCCCGTCTGGCCGCTTACCTTGACTTCCGACCTGACGACAATGCCGCACGGCTCAGGGCGCATCTCGAAATCGACGCTCGCCTTGCTGATCGCGAGCGGATGGCAGAGCGGGATCAGCTCGTGCGTGCGCTTGGCCGCCATGATGCCGGCAAGACGCGCGGCGGCGAGCACATCGCCCTTCTTCGCCTCGCCCGTCGTGACGAGCGCCAGCGTCTCCGGCGCCATCGCGACGAAGCCTTCCGCAATCGCCGTGCGCGCGGTCACAGCCTTGTCCGACACATCGACCATGACGGCATCGCCAGCCTCGTTGATGTGCGAGAGGCGGCTCATGGCGCCTGTCCCGTCAGCAGCGCGCGCGTCGCCGCCGTGACGTCCGTTTTGCGCATGAGGCTCTCGCCGACCAGGAAGGCATTGACGCCGACCATCGACAGCCGCTCGAGATCGCCATGGCTCGCAATGCCGCTCTCGCCGATGACGATGCGATCCTTGGGCACGCGCGGCGCGAGGCGCTCCGTCGTCGCGAGCGTCGTCTCGAAGGTCTTGAGATTGCGGTTGTTGATCCCGATCAGGCGGCACGGCAGCTTGAGCGCGCGGTCGAGCTCGGCGTCGTCATGGACCTCGACGATGGCATCCATGCCCCAGGCCTGAGCCGCGGCCGCGAGATCGCGGGCCACCCCATCCTCGATCTGCGCCATGATGATGAGAATGCAGTCCGCACCCCAGGCGCGCGCTTCGGCCACCTGGTAGGTATCGAGCATGAAGTCCTTCCGCAGCGCGGGAAGCCGCGTTGCCTTGCGCGCCGCCGTCAGATATTCGGGCGCACCCTGGAAGGAAGGCGCATCCGTCAGCACGGAGAGGCACGCAGCCCCGCCCGCCTCGTAGGCCTTGGCGAGCGAAGGCGGATCGAAGTCGGCGCGGATCAGCCCCTTCGAGGGCGAGGCCTTCTTGATCTCGGCGATCAGCGCGAACTGACCTTCGCGGATCCGCCGCTCGAGCGCGCCCGCAAACGATCGGACGGGCGTTGCGCGCCGCGCCGCTTCCTCGATAGCCGCCTGCGGCCGTGCGCACTTCGCCTCGGCGATCTCGGCGAGCTTGTATTTCGTGATCTTGCTGAGAATATCGCTCATGACTGCCCGTATACTCCCGTCCGCCCCCGCCTTTCCAGCGCGAACGGTCGCGGGGGCGAACACAACGCCGGGATTGCTTAAGGATCGCCGTCTTTGCGACGGCTCGGCGGCTCGCGTATAAGCCTCCAAATTCACCTTACCATGGCAGGCCCGAAGGGAATGACGGCGGCAGACGGACGCAGCGCGGACTTCACGCCCGATTTCACTTTGGCGCATCTCTCTGACGTGCACCTCGGCCCCCTTCCACCGGTTGGCGCCCGCCACTGGAACGTGAAACGGCTCCTCGGCTGGCTCAACTGGCAGCGCCGTCGGCGCCACCTCTACAGCCGCGACGTCCTCGACCGCATCGTCGCCGACATTGCCGCGCAAGCGCCCGACCACATCGCCGTCACCGGCGACCTCGCAAACCTTGGCCTTCCCGCCGAACATGAGGCGGCGCTCGCGTGGCTCCGTGCACTCGGCGACCCGGAGCGCGTGACTGTCATTCCGGGCAATCACGACATCTACAGCCGCATCGGCGCCGATCCCGGCACGGCGCGCTGGCATCCGCACATGTCGGCCAACACCGCGGCGGCCGACTATGCGATCGCGGAAGCCATAAGCGGCGACCAAGCCTTTCCCTTCGTGCGCCGCTTTGGCAGGCTCGCGATCATCGCGCTCAACTCGGCCGTGCCGACACGGCCCCTCTACGCCATCGGTCGCATCGGCAAGGCGCAGCTCGACCGCCTCGCGCGCATTCTCGACCGTCTCGGCGCCGAAGGCCTCATGCGCGTCGTGCTCATCCATCATCCACCCCTGCCGGGCCTGGCGAAGGCCCGCCACGACTTGCAGGATGCGGATGCCCTCGCCGAAGTTCTCGCGCGCCACGGCGCCGAGCTCGTGTTGCATGGTCACGAGCACACGGCGAGCGAGCATTGGCACCCGTCGCCCTCGGGCCATATTCCGATCATCGGCGTACCGTCCGCCTCGCTCGCTCGCCCGCACAAAAAAGAGCCGCCGGCGCGCTATCACCTCTACCGTCTCGCGCTCGATACGAACCGGCCGATGATCGAGCTGATTTCACGCGGCCTTGCCGAGCCCGATGGCCCGATCGTAGAGCTGGAGCGGCGGCTGATCGTGCCGACGACAGGCGCCGACCGTCCCCTCTCCCATTGAAGGCAATGAGGAGAGGGAGTTCATTTATCCACCAGCTCGATCTGGCCTTTGCTGTCGACGACGATCACGGGACCGCGTCGCTGCTCGATCCAGCCACGCACGAGCACACGCCGGCCCGCGAGCGAACGCGGCGCGACGCCGCCGGAGAGCTCGGCCCGGTTGCCAGCAACAACGGCAGCAAGCGGATATCCGCGGCCGCGCGCGCCGAGCGTCACGTAGACCTCGCCCGAACCGCGTGACACACGCCGCACCGTGCCGCTCACGATGTGAAAGGCGCCGGTTGCGCGCGCCCAGTCCCCGCGTGAGGCCGCGCGCACGCCATAAGCCGCACTCGCCCAGAGCCCGAGACCGGCCACACGCGCCTGCCGCTCCAGATCCGCGAGCGCTTTGGCGCAGGCATCGCCACCCGGCCGGCCGTAGGCACGCGCATGGCCGCGCGCAACGAGCGTCCCCTGGAGCCAGTCGCTACCGATCGTAACGTGCGCGAGCATCTGCCCATAGCGATCGCGCTGCACAGCGTCATGCCAAAGCGTCACGGACCGCCCCTCGACGAGTGCCGCGAGCGCGATGCGTGCGTCATTCTCCGGCGGCCAGCTTCCGGCCACGGCGCCGACATCGCCGGCCCGCGGCGCGAGCGCACCGATCAGGCGGAGACGGCGACCATCATCGAGTGCCAACGTCTCACCATCCAGCACGCGCGCCACGGCATGGGTCTCGCCGCGCGTCAGCGGACAGGGCGGCGCTTCGGCGCGCGCCGCATGCGGGAGAAGGGTCAGCGCCGCGACTGTGAGCCACGCGGCGCGCATCACGCTACAGCCAGCCCTTGCGCCGGAAAAAGACGTAGGGGAGCACGGCGGCGAGCACCATGAGGACGAGCGCCGCCGGATAGCCCCAGGGCCAGTCCAGCTCCGGCATGTGCTTGAAGTTCATGCCGTAGATCGAGGCGATGAGCGTCGGCGGCAGGAACACGACAGCCGCCACCGAGAACAGCTTGATGATCTGGTTCTGCTCGATGTTGATCATGCCAAGCGTCGCTTCGAGCAGGAACTCGAGGCGCGTGCTGAGGAAGCGCATATTGTCGAGCAGCGAGGTGATATCGCGTTGCGCCGACTTGATCCGCTTGTTCACCTTGGAATCGTTGCCGCGCTCGCGCATGGCATTCGCGACGAAAGCCAGGACGCGGTCGATCGAAAACGCACTTTCCTGCACGCGCGCGATGATGTCGCCTTCCTTGCCGATCGTCCGCAGCGCCACATCGAGACGCCTGCCGCGCGTCTGCTGGCCGCCCTTAATCTCGAAGACGCTCGGCGCAAGACGGTCGACATCGTCCTGGATGCGCTCGATGAGATCGGCCTGGCGGTGGATCAGGGATTCGATGAGTCCCACCATGATCTCCGGGCCGCTTGCATAAGGTGCCTGTCCTTTCTCCGCCCGCGCGAGAAACATCGGAAAGGCTTTCGGCTCCGCATACCGCACCGTGACCAGCCGGTTGCCGGCGATGATGAAGGTGATCGAGGAACCGGCTGGAACGGCCTGCTCGATACCGTAGATGACGTAGGCGGTCATGAAGTACGCGTCGTTCTCGACATAGAGGCGGTTCGAGGCCTCGATCTCGCGCATCTCGGCCCGCGTCGGGATCGAGATGCCGAGCGCCCGCTCGACCGCCGCATCCTCCTCCGCCGTCGGGTTCAGAAGATCGATCCACACGGTCGCATCGGAGCACGCCTCCACGCCCCTGCAGCTCGCAAGGCCGTTTCCGGCGGCGTCATAGAGTGTCAGCATCGCCACGCGCCTCGCTGATGGGAAAGGCAGGTCTCCGCCGTCCCTATAGCGCACCTGCGACAGCAGGGCGACGGCGGCGCGCGGCTCCTCAGGTCAGAGGTGTGGGTTGTGACGGCGCCCGCCCGTTGGGCGGTGGCCGGTCTGTGCGCCAGAACAGCCAGATGAAGGCGATGAACGACAAACCGGCGAAGAGGCCGAAGGTCCAGCGCTCGGCGCCGGCCCCGAGAAGCCGGACCGCCCAATC
>CAUJKI010000324.1 GCA_963205015.1 Pseudomonadota bacterium | reverse complement strand
CCACATTGAACTAAAAGTTGACGCAAGTGCGTGGCCTGATGGCCAGCTACCCGGAAACCGGGCGGGGATCAACGCGCTTGTGATCCTGCGTCTGCGGGTGCAGCCGTTGACAGGCTGCGGATCCGGCTGGATGGATATCGGTACGATCAACTGCGAGGCGAGAAAGACCATGCCGGCCACGTCGATAAGTGAGGCGAAGCGCCCTGCTGAGCCAAGGTTGGCCCGGCGGCGGACGATCCTGCGCCGCCTGTCGGTCGGGCTCCTTGGTGCGCTGGTCCTGTCCGCCGCAACGCCAGTTCTGGAGGCGACGGCGCGCAGCGGCCCGCAATCGGTAGCGCCGCTGGCCGAGCGCCTGATCGACGCCGTCGTCAACATTTCGACGAGCCAGAGCGTCAAGGGCAAGCAGAGTGGCGTACCGCTTCCTTCAGTGCCCAAGGGCTCACCCTTCGAGCAGTTCTTCGAGGATTTCTTCGACCGGCGCGGGAAGTCGGATGATCAGCGCAAGGTATCCTCGCTCGGGTCCGGCTTCATCATCGACGGCAAAGAGGGACTGATCGTCACCAACAACCACGTGATCGACGGTGCCGACGAGATCGTGATCAACTTCCACGACGGCTCTAAGCTCAAGGTCGATCGCGTGGTCGGCAAGGATACCAAGACCGACCTCGCGCTCCTCAAGGTCACGCCGAAGAAGCCGCTCCCCGAGGTCGCCTTCGGCAGCTCGAACGACCTCAAGGTCGGCGACTGGGTGATGGCGATCGGCAATCCCTTCGGGCTCGGCGGCTCGGTTACGGTCGGCATCGTCTCGGCCAAGCAGCGCGATATCAGCTCCGGTCCCTATGACGAGTATCTGCAGACCGACGCCTCCATCAACAAGGGCAACTCGGGGGGTCCCCTCTTCAACATGGAGGGCCAGGTGGTCGGCGTGAACACCGCGATCATTTCACCGACGGGCGGTTCGGTCGGCATCAGCTTCGCCGTTCCCTCGGATGCGGCGGTATCGGTTGTCGACCAGCTCCGTCAGTTCGGCGAGACGCGGCGCGGCTGGCTCGGCGTACGCATCAAGAGCATCACCGAGGATGTCGCCGAGACACTCGGCCTCAAGGAGAACTTCGGGGCACTGATCTCTGCCATCACGCCTGACAGTCCGGCGCAAAAGGCCGGCATTGAGGCCGGCGATGTCGTGATCCGCTTCGACGGCCGCGAGGTCTCGACGACGCGCGGGTTGCCGCGCCTCGTCTCCCAGACGCCGATCGGAAAGACGGTTGATGTCGAAGTCCTGCGCAAGGGCGAGCGACGCATGCTGAAGGTCACGGTTGCGCGCCTCATGGAGGATGACGCGGCGGCACAGAAGCCAGCCGACGACAGCACGCCACAAAGCGGGCGGCTGATCGGGCTTGGCCTCGCTCCGCTCGACGAGGACCTGCGCAAGCAGTTCGGCCTCGATGCCAAGACGAAAGGTGTCGTCGTGACGGAAGTCGACCCGCAGAGCCCGGCAGCCAAGCGCGGCATCAAGGTCGGTGACGTGATCGTCGAGGCCGGGCAGGACGCCGTGGCATCGGTCGCCGATCTGGTGGCCGGCATCGAGAAGATCCGCAAAGCTGGCCGCAAGGCCGTGCTACTCAGGGTCGAGGACGCCAAGGGCGAGTTGCGTTTCGTCGCCGTGCCGATCGAATAGTCATCCTCGGCGCTTCTCCGCTCCTTTCGCGATGGCTCCCACGGGCAGCGCGAAAGATGCGTGTCTTTGTCACAAATCCCGAGACATGATGGGCCCATGATGGCGCACGACCGCACCTGAGCGGTCGCCAGCAGGGACGACATCATGCACGGCGACGACCTCTACGAAAGCAAGGCGGCCGCCTGCGAGGCCGCCGACAACATTCCCAACAATCCCGACACCGAGCGCAGCATCGGCGCCGTGATCGCGCACCGCCACAGTCGCCGCGACATCCTCAAAGGCAGCCTCGGCGTGACGGCGGCGACCGCGCTGATTGGGGCGAACGCCCTCGGCGCCGGCCGCGCCGAAGCACAGACGCCGGCACGCGCTTCAGGCCTCACGGGCGCGGTGTTCGAGGAGCTCGCCGGCGGCGTGGATGAGCACCACCATGTCGCCGAAGGCTACTCGGCGGATGTGCTGCTCCGCTGGGGCGATCCGCTCTTTCCCGGCATGGCCCCGTTCGACCCACTGAAGTTGACGGGCGAGGAGCAGGCGCGCCGCTTCGGCTACAACAACGACTACGTCGCCTTGTTTCCTCTCGGGGACACCAACGACCGCGGCCTGCTCTGCGTCAATCATGAGTATACCAGCCCCGAAGTCATGTTCCCCGGCGTCACACGTGTCAGCCTCAACGATTTCTCGATGATCACGGAGGCACACGTCGGGGTCGAGATGGCAGCGCACGGCGTCAGCGTCGTCGAGATCGCGCGCGACAGCCAGCGCTGGCATCCGGTGCTGGACAGCAGCCACAACCGGCGTATTACGGCCGCGACACCGATGACCATCGACGGCCCCGCCGCCGGCCATGCACGCCTCAAGACCAGCGCCGATCCAAGCGGTCGCCGCGTGCTCGGCACGCTCAACAATTGTGCCGGCGGAAATACGCCGTGGGGCACGTACCTCACGACGGAGGAGAACTTCCACGGCTACTTCTGGACGGATGCAAAGAATGCCGACGGGCGACCGAACCTCAGAGGCCATGGCGGCACCGAGGCAAAAAGCTATGCGCGCTACCGCATCCCGAGCAACTGGTACAGTTGGGGCCGCTACGACCCGCGTTTCAATGTCGACAAGGAGACGAACGAGTCGAACCGTTTCGGCTGGATTGTCGAGATCGACCCGACCGATCCGAACTCGACGCCCGTCAAGCACACCGCGCTCGGCCGCTTCAGCCACGAGGGCGCGGAATGCATCGTCAACGGCGATGGCCGCGTCGTCGTCTACTCCGGCGACGACGGCACGTTCGAGTACATCTACCGTTTCGTCAGCAAGGACCGCTATCGCCCGGACGACCGCGTACACAACATGCGCCTCCTGTCGGAAGGCACGCTCTCGGTTGCGCGCTTCAATGTCGACGGCACGCTCGATTGGCTGCCGCTCGTCTTCGGCGAGGGGCCGCTGACGCCGGAGAACGGCTTTCACTCGCAGGCCGACGTGATGATCGACGCGCGCATCGCCGGTGACCTCCTCAAGGCGACTCCGATGGATCGCCCGGAGGATATCGAGCCTGGCCCCATGGCGGGCCCGAGCGCCGGCAAGGTCTACGCCATGCTGACCAACAACGCGGGGCGCAAGAAGGGCAACGAGAATGCCGCCAACCCACGCGCCGAGAATGCTTTCGGCCACATCATCGAGATGACGGCGCCCGATAAGGATCACGCCGCGGCGCGCTTCACCTGGGAGCTGCTCATCCGGTGCGGTGATCCCGCGGTAGCCGAGGTCGGCGCGATGTGGAATCCCTCGACGACGGCGAACGGCTGGTTCGGCTCGCCGGACAACTGCGCCTTCGATAGCGAGGGCCGCTTGTGGGTGACGACGGACCAGGGCTCGGCCTGGCCGAAGACCGGCAAGGCCGACGGTCTCTACGCCGTCGGCACCGAAGGCGCTCAGCGAGGCCAGTCGCGCTTGTTCTTCCGCGTTCCTGTCGGTGCCGAGCTTTGCGGCCCCTATTTCACGCCGGACGGCGAGACGCTGTTCGTCGCCGTGCAGCACCCGGCCACGGACGGCGTGCGCGAATGGAAGCCGTTCGGTCGCCCGTCCACATTCGCAGACCCCGCAACGCGCTGGCCCGACTTCGAGCCGAACATGCCGCCGCGTCCTTCGGTGCTGGCCATTCGCCGCAATGGTGGCGGGCGCATTGCGAGCTGAGAGCAAGGATCGATCCGCGGGTCTAGCCCGCCGGCTTCTTCGCATTCCGCAGCAGAAGCACGAGCGGCACCGACACAGCCGCCGCCGCCGTGTAGAGCCCAAAGGCATTGAGGTGCGCGATCATCGCGGCCTGCCGCGAGATTTCGCCCGAGAGCCGCGCGAGCGAGGCCGGACTCTCCGTATCCAGCGGCCCGACGGCCCAGGGAAGCGCGAGCGTGCGGTTGTAGGGCGAGATCAGCTCCGAGAGCACGGCGTAGTTCACGCCGGTCGAGCGCACCACCTCGGCGACACAGATGGAGATGAAAAGACTCGCGCCGATATTGCGCAGGAGGTGATAGACCGCCGTCGCCTCGGGCATCTTCTCGCGCGGCATTTTTGCGAACGTGACGAGCGTCAACGCGACGACGATGATCCCTGAGGAGAGCCCCTGGACGGCACCGTTGAGACCGAGCTCCAACGGCGTGACATTGAGGTCGATCCGCATGAGCCATATGCCGGCAATGAGCTGAAGGACGAAGCCGATACCCACGCTGACACGCGGATCGAGCCGCGAGAGAAAGATCACCGCGAAAAAGCCGAGCAGTCCGCCAAGCCCGCGCGAGCCGACCACCTGGCCGACAAGCACATCCGGATAGCCCATGTAGACGCGCATGAGCGGCGGCAGCAGCACCATGGGCGTGAAGTTCAACATGCCAAAGATGGCGATGAGAGCGAGGCCGAGGCTGTAGTTGCGATCGAGCAATAAGCGCAGGTCCAGGAAGGGCCGCCGCGACGTCAGGCTGTGCGCGAAAAAGAGATAGAAGGCGACGACCGACACGAACAGCGTGACGCGGATCTCCGTGGACTCGAACCAGTCGAGCCGCTGACCACGCGAGAGCGCAAGCTGCAGGCCGCCGAGCGCCACCGACAAAAGGATGAAGCCGATCCAACTCAGATACACGGGGCCGCGCGCGCGGTCTGCGGGCAGCGTCGCCGAAAGTCCGAGCGTGGCTGCGATCCCGACCGGGATAAGCAGGAAGAAGGCCCAGCGCCAGTTCAGGACCTCGGCGAGGTAGCCGCCCATGGTCGGCCCGATGATCGGCCCAAGAACGACGCCCATGCCGTAGACGCCGAGCACCATGCGGTGCTGCCGCGGCGGGAAGGTATCGAGGAGGATGGTCTGCGCCAGCGGCACGCAGGGGGCGCCGGCCGCACCCTGCACGATGCGCCAGAGGATCATTTCCTCGAGCGTTGTCGCAAAGCCGCAGAGGGCGGTCGAGAGCGTGAATATTCCGGTCGACCAGATCATCACGGTGCTGCGACCGAACCGCGCCGTGAGCCAGCCTGTCATGGGCATGGCGATGGCGGTCGCCAGGATATTGAAGGTCATGGTCCAGGAGATCTCGTCGGGTGTGGACGAGAAACTTCCCTGCATCTGCGGCAGCACCGTTGAGGCGACGAGGATCGAGCTGAAGTAAAGCGCCACCGACAGCATCGCGGAGATGAGAATAAGGATGCGCCGGGACGCCCCCATCTCAAGTTCGGCCGCGGGTCTTTCGGTTGTATCGGTCATGCTGCTTGCCGCGGGGGCTCATGGATCGTGCCCAGCCCTATCCGTAGGCCTGCCGGCGCAAAGGCACAACGCTCGTGGGCGGGCGCCGTCCTGCGCGGAGCGCGATCCATCCCCCTGCGGGCAGAGCTTGTCCGGACACGCAAGCAGGCGGATAGTAGTTTCATCCCCGACCCGGAGCCTCTCCGGCTCCCAAACAAACTGGCTTCGAGGAGCGCCCTGCCATGTCCACCAGCCTGCCGCGGATCGTGCTCGTGCCCCCCTCGCCCAAGACCGGGGAGCTTGCCCAGCAGCTTGCGCCTTCCGGATTCGAGCTGATGCTGGCACCGGACGGCGGCGCCGAGCTGATGCGAGCGGTCGAGAGCGCCCAGTTCATGGTCTGCTATCCGAACGTGAAGATGGAAGCGCCCTTCTATCGCACGGCGACGAAGCTCAAACTCGTGCAGCTCCTGAGCGCCGGCTACGACGCCGTGGACATCGAGGCGGCCCGGGCGGCCGGCGTGCCCGTTTGCAACAACGGCGGCGCCAACGCGATCTCGGTCGCCGAGCACGCGATCATGCTCATGCTCACGGTCTCGCGCCGCGTGATCTGGCAGCACGGCAATGTGCGCGGTGGCCGCTGGCGCGGCAACGGACCAGCGCCGGCCATGTACGAGCTCTATGACAAGACGCTCGGCATTGTCGGGCTCGGTACGATCGGCAAGAAAGTCGCCCGCCTCGCCCGCGCCTTCGGCATGAAGGTCGTCTATTTCGATATCCGCCGCCTGACCGAGGACGAGGAGGACGCAATCGGCGTCAAGTTCCGCCTGCTCAGGGAGCTGCTCAGGACCAGCGACTTCGTCTCGCTCAACGTGCCGCTCAATGCCTCGACGCGACGCATGATCGGTGCCGAGGAGCTGGCTCTCATGAAGCCGACGGCGATTTTGGTGAACACCTGCCGTGGCCCCGTGATCGACGAGCCGGCGCTGACCAAGGTCCTCAGCGAAGGCAAGATCTTCGGGGCCGGACTCGATGTTTTCGACCAGGAGCCCCCGCCTTCGAACAATCCGCTTCTCCAGCTCGACAATGTCGTGCTGACCGCCCACTTCGCCGGGCCGACGTCCGACAATCACATCGCTCGCTTCCGCAATGCCTTCGACAATATCCAGCGCGTTGCACGCGGCGAGTCGCCGCTCTGGGTGGTGCCGGAGCTCCTGTAGACCCTCAGGTCTCGTCGTCGCCGCGATGCCTGTTGGCGAGCATCAGGGCGGCGCCAGCCGACAGGCTGCCGAACGTCCCCATCATCCCGCTGAAGAACAGGAAACCGGCACGCCACGGCTCGCTGCTGGAG
>CAUJKI010000323.1 GCA_963205015.1 Pseudomonadota bacterium | reverse complement strand
CGGAATGCCGGGTCCCTATGGGCCGCAAGGGCGGACGCGCCTCGGCGCACTTCGGCGTGGCGAAGGCGCAGCGCGGCCGGAACGTGCAGCCGGAGACCAGGTTGGTCGGCGATGGGGGATCACCGGGCAGGGCCGGCGTGTCGTTGAGCGAGCCGGGCTCTAGGCGCGGCGCGGCGGCGAGAAGCGCACGCGTGTAGGGATGCTGCGGGCGCGCGAAGATCTCCGCCGTCGGGCCGATCTCGACGATGCGGCCGAGGTACATGATCGCGACGTCCTCGCACATGCGCTCGACCACCGAGAGATCATGGCTGACGAACAGATAGGTGAGGCCGAAGCGCCGGCGCAGCTCGTCGATGACGCCGAGCACGGTTGCTTGCACGGAGAGATCGAGACCGGATGTCGGCTCGTCGAGAATGACGATACGCGGGCGCAGCACGAGAATGCGCGCGAGGCCGACGCGCCGCTGCTGGCCGCCCGACAGCTCGTGCGGGTAGCGCGTACGGAAGCTCGGATCGAGTCCGACGGCGTGCAGCATCTCGTCGATGCGCGTCGTGCGCTCGCCTTTGGCTCCCACGCCATGAATGCGCAGCGCCTCGTCGAGAGCATGACCGATGCTCCACCAGGGATCGAGTGCGGCGCCTGGATCCTGGTGCACGTACTGGATGGTCGCGCGCGCCCGGCGGGCTTCCTTCGGCGCAAGGCCAGAGACGACGCGACCATCGAGACGCATGGTGCCGGACTTCTCGCGCACGAGTCCGAGCGCGGTCTTGGCAATCGTCGTCTTGCCGCAACCCGACTCGCCGACGAGGCCCAGCGCCTGGCCATGCTTGAGTTGCAGGCTCACGCCGTCGACCGCGCGCACGATCCGCTGCGGCTTGCCGAGGAACGCCTTACCCCCGCCGAACTCCGTGACGAGATCCTCGATCTGCAGCAGTGCTGGCTCGTTCCCGCTCATGCTGCCGCCTCATCGAGATGGAGGACGCAGCGCACGGCGTGTCCCGGATTTGGGGTAACACGGGGCGGCTGGCCGGCACTGCAGGCAGGACGCGCATGGGGACAGCGCGGATTGAAGCGGCAGCCCATCGGCGGCCTGAGCGGCGACGGCACAGCACCCGGAATGCCCGCAAGCTCCTCGGCGCGCTCGGGATGACACGCGAGCAGCATCTGCGTGTAGGGATGAAAAGGCGCCTTCAGCACTTGCGCGACAGGGCCGGACTCGACGGTCTGCCCCGCATACATCACCGTCACGGTATCGCAGAGCTGGGCGACCACGCCGAAGTCGTGCGTCACGAACAGCATGGAAAGCCCGCGCTCGATGGCAAGACCGCGGAGCAACTTCAGGATCTGGAGCTGCGTCGTCACATCGAGCGCCGTCGTCGGTTCGTCGGCGAGGATGATGCCCGGCGCGGCGGCGAGCGCGGCGGCGATGAGGAGGCGCTGGCGCTGGCCGCCCGAGAACTGATGCGGATAGCGGTCGAGCGCGTGCTCGGCATCAGGGAGCTGCACGGCCTTGAGCAGCGAGATCACATGCGTTTTCTTGGCGTCACGCGTGGCCTTGCGGTCGCCCGGCGTGCGAATGTTCTCAAGAAGCTGAGTGCCGACACGGAAGACAGGATTGAGCGCCTGGAAGGGGTCTTGGGGAATGAACCCGATGGCGCGCCCGCGCACGTCCTGCTGCAGCGCATCCGCCGGGAGATCGAGAAGATTGCGCTCTCCGAGCATGATGCTGCCGGCGGTCGCGCGGCCGCGCTTCGGCAGGATGCCGAGGATCGCGCGAATGAGCGTGGACTTGCCGCAGCCGGACTCGCCGACAACGCCATGGATCGAGCCGGGCATGAGCGCAAGGCCGGCATTGTCGAGAATGCGCGCCTCGCCCTCGTCGGTGCCGACCGAGACGGAGAGATCGCGGATCTCGAGGACCGGAGCCTGGTTCTTACCTTTCATCGCGAACGCCTCAGCCGGGGATCGACGAGATCACGCAGACCGTCGCCGAACAGATTGAAGCCAAGCACCGTGACCAGAATGGCAAGACCAGGGAAGGTCACAGCCCACCAGGACTCGGGCAGATACTCGCGGCTCTCGGCGATGGCGAGCCCCCAGTCGGGGCTCGGTGGTGCCGCACCGATGCCGAGGAAGCCGAGCACGGCCGTGGTCAGGATCGTGAAGCCCATGCCGATCGTCGCGCGCACGATGATCGGCGATGCGACATTGGGCAGCACGTGCACGAACAGGATGCGCGACGTCGAGGCGCCGAGACCCTGCAAGGCCTCGACGAAGAGCGCATTGCGCACGCGGCGCACCTCGCCGTAGACCGTGCGGCAGAAGAACGGCCAGTACGTGAGCGCCAGTGCCGCCATGGCGCTTTCGAGCCCTCGTCCCATGAGCTGGGCGATGGCGAGCGCCAGGATGAGCTGCGGTACGGCGAGAAAGACGTCTGTGACGCGCATGATGATCTCGCTGCCCCAGCCGTTCGAGTAGCCGGCGTAGAGCCCCGCCGGCACGCCGATGGCGATGGCGAGCGTGACCACGGTCAGCGCCACAGTCAGCGCACCGCGCGTGCCGACAATGACGCGCGCGAAGACGTCGCGGCCGAGGTTGTCGGTGCCGAACCAGTATTCGGCGGACGGCGGCTGCAGCCGGTTTATGATGTTGCCGAAATAGACGGCATCGGCATCCGGCACGATCACCGGGGCAAATGCCGCGATGAAACAGACCGCGCTGATGATGAGCAGCCCCAGCACCGCTGGAATGTCGCGCAGGAATTTCTTGAGGATCAGCATGACTCGCCGGCGTCCTCACAGGTTCTCGGCGACACGCGGGTCGAGCATGGCGTGCACGACATCCACGATGATGTTCACCACGGCATAGATGAGGCCAACGACCAGCGTCACGGCCAGCACGGCCTTGTAGTCCGAGGTCAGGATGGCGCTCACGGCGTAGGAGCCGACGCCCGGCCAGTCGAAGATCGCTTCGACGGCCACCGCGCTTGAAATCAGAGCGCCAAACAGGAGGCCGATCTGCGTCGTCGCTGCAACGACCGAGTTGCGCAGCACGTAGACCCAGATGATGCGCTTCCTCGCATATCCCGCGGCTTCCGCGTAGTGCACGAAGTCCTTCTGCATGGTCTCGAGCACGCCGGCCCGCGTGAAGCGCGCGATCGAGGCAAGGCCGCCGAGCGAAAGCGTGAATGCCGGCATGACGATGTGCTTGAAGGCCGCCGCAAACTGGTCGAAGCGCAGCGTGATGAGGCTGTCCACCAGATAGAGGCCGGTGATGGCCGTCGGCGGGGGCATGCCTTCGGGATAGCGACTTCGGAGCGGCAGCCAGCCGAGATCCATCGAGAAAACGATCTGCAGGATGATCGCGAACCAGAAGGAGGCGATGGCGAGGCCGCCCACCGTAACGATGCGCATGGCATGGTCGAACGGCGAGTTGTGCCAGACGGCTGCCATGGTCCCGAGCGGTATGCCTACAAGAGCCGCAAAGAGCAGCGAAGCAAACGTCAGCTCGATGGTTGCCGGCAGCCGCCAGGCGATGTCGCTCGCGACCGGCCGGTTCGAGATGATCGAATTGCCGAGATCGGCGCGCGCCACCTGCCCGACATAGATGACGAACTGCTTCCAGATCGGCTCGTCGAAGCCATAGGCCTTGCGCACGGCCGCGATCTGCTCGGGCGTCGCGTTCTCGCCCGCGAGCGCTGCCGAGGGGTCATGCGGCAGCACGCGCAGCATGATGAACGTCAGCACCAGCAGGCCGAACAAGGCCGGGAGCGCCAGCAGCAACCGGCGCAGAACGAACCGCGTCATCGCGCGTCCCGAACTCCGTGGTTCTGGGGCATCAGCCCGTCAACGATATGATGCGGAAATTGGCCCCCGAGCCCACAGGCGTGAACTGGAAGCCCTTCACGCGGTTGGAAAGGCCTCTGAGCTCGATCGTATTGTAGATCCATATGTCGGCGGCCTCCGCGACCACGATGCGCGAGGCTTCCTCGTAGAGCGCCGTACGCTTCGCCTGATCGGAGTGGCGGCGCGCCTCGCGGAGCAGGGTGTCCACCTTGTCGTTCTTGTACCAGCAGGAGGCCTTCCACGTACCGTGGAAGGAGCTGTCGTACATCTGCCCGATCCAGTTCTCGGGATCCACGAAGTAGGTCGAGACCCAGTGCACCCACATGTCGGGCGTCGTCTCGGGCTTTGCCGTCGAGGACACGAGCTGCGGCCAGAGGTTCGGCACGATGTTGAGCGTAACGCCGATCCGGCGCAGATCCTGCTGGAGGATCTGAGCGGCCTGTGTCGTCTGCGCCAGATGCTGCTGGATGTGGATCTCGATCGGGCGGTCCACCGGCGCGCCTTCGGCCTTGGCCTTGGCAACCAGCTCCTTGGCCTTGTCCAGATTGTAGTCGTAAGGCGGCAGGTCCTTCGGCGCGCCCCAGAGATTGGCGGGAATGGGTCCGGCGTTGCGCACGGCGTAGTCCTTGAGCACGCCGCTTATGAAGCCTTTGTAGTTGAAAGCATGGCTCAGCGCCTGGCGGTAGTGGACGTTGTCGAGCGGCGCTTTCTTGTTGTTCATGCGCAGGACCATGACGCGCATGGACTCGTCCTGCGATACCGTCGCCGTCTTCGACTTCATCACGCGCTCGACCTGATCGGTCGGCAGGTAGCTGTCGGTTGCGTCGATCTCGCCCTTGATCAGCGCGTTGATGCGCGTCGTGGTCTCGAGAATGTTGCGCCGGCGCACGACCTCGACGGGTTGCGGATTGTGCCCCCACCCCTTGAAGTGGCCGGGATTGCGCTTGAGATCGAGCTGCTGGACGGGGCGATAGGTCTCGGGATCGAGAACGTAGACGCCGGAACCCGCCGAGTGGGAGGAAAGCCACGCCTGCCCCCAGTCATTGTCCTTCACGTTCGGCTCGAGCACGCGGCGATTGACGATCGCGACGAGCGGGATCGCCGAGAGGAACGGGACATAGGAATGCTTGAGCTTGAAGACGACCGTCGACTTGTCGGGTGCCGTGACGTTCGCCGGATCGAGAACGGGCAGGAAGGCCGATGCCGCGCCCTTTTTGATGGAGAGCAGGCGCTGGAAGCTCCACACGACATCCTCGGCGGTGAGCGGGCTGTCGTCGTGGAACTTGACGCCGTCATTGAGCTTGAACGTCCACGTCAGGCCGTCATCGCTCACAGTGTGGCCACTCGCGAGCCAGGGCGCGAGCTTCGGCGGGTTGCCCTCGTAGATGTAGAGCGTGTCGTAGACATTGACCATGTAGCCCTGCATGGGCACGTCGAAGAGAGCGTGAGGGTCGAGATTGCCGGGAAGCTGGTCGGCCCAGATGAGCTCGTTGGGCGCGCGCTGCGCGAGTGCGATGGGCGATCCGATGACGGCCGTCGCGGCAGCGGCGCCGGTTCCGGCGAGGAATGTTCTGCGCTTCATAGCTTCCCTCCAACTCGAACGTTCATGAAAGGTAGGCCTTGTCGGGCGGCGCGGGCCATGCGGTGCGGGCATGCGCCAGTCCGAGATCGAGCAGCGTCTCGGCAGTCTTCAATGCTGCGAGCACCGGGCTCACGACGGGTGCGGAGAGCCGCTGCGACAGCTCGCGCTCGACACCCATGAAGGCCATGCTCATGCAGCCCATGACGAGCACGTCGGCGCCGTCCTCGTCGATGCACCGCCGGCCGGTCGCGACAATGCGATCCCAGGCATCGTTCCCACCGCGCGCGAGATCGACGACCGAAACGCCGACGCCGCGCACCGAGGCGAGACGCTCGCTCAAACCCTGCGCGCGGATGCGCGGCGCTGCCCGCTTGGCGCCGCTGTCGAGCGGTGAAAGGATGGCGTAGCGCTCGCCGAGCTGCAACGCGAGCGTCACCGCCGACTGACCAGGACCGACGATCGGCATGGTCACGCTCTCGCGGATCGCATCGATGGCGGGATCCGAGAAGCAGCCGACGATGCCGGCGCTGGCGCCTTCAGCCTCGGCCCTCTGCAGTCCAGCAAGGAGGTGCGGCGCGACCATCACGGCATCGCGCTCGCTCTCGATGGAAGGATAGCCGGCCGGGACACTCTGCACGGTGATCTCCGTGCCGTTACCTGCGTGGCGCTGGAGATAGTCGCGCCGCCGCTCGATCTCGGCCGCGCCGAGCGTCTTCTCCATGGGCGCGACGAGCTGGTAGACGATTCGACGGGCCATGGTGCGGTTCCCCTTACTTCAGCAGCGCCAGCGTATCATCAATCAGCGCCGTTGAGTCCTGCAATGCGTCGGCGACCCGGTTGCGGGCCCGCACCATCTTCGTCTCGAGCATCCAGCGCTGCTCGCCGTCGGGGAGGCCCGCAAGCTCGGTGAGGTCATAGAGACAGGGGATCATCGTCGTCTGCGGCGTGTAGCCGTACGGATCGTGCCCATACGTACCAATCGCCGTCGACTGAAGCGGCACGAGAATGCGCGACAGGCGCTTCATCGCGCGATTGATATGCTGGGCCGCCTGCTCCGAGCCCCGGCCATTCCGGAACCTCTCGGCCTCGGCGCTCGCCGCGGCATCCATGCGACGCGCGGCCTCGAAGAAATCCTTCGCGCGCGCTGCGGCCCCATCGAGACCGACGCTCTTCCCCGGTGCCTTGAACTCCTCGAGGCGCCCGATCACCTGCTCGGCAACGGGCTCGAAGCGGAAGGGCAGGACGGGCGCCGTCGTCAGCTCCCAGAGGTAGGCCGCATAGAGCCGGATGTGCTCCTGCATGAGCGTCCAGTCCATCTTGTCGAGCCGGTTCTCGACCGAATGGTGCCACCAGCCGAGCGTGGCGTTGGCCGTGGCCTTCAGCTCCTCGTCGGTGAAGGCGCCCTCACCGTGGAACATCGGAATGCCGAGGCCGAAGAAGCTCGAGTCGCCCGTCTTCACGGCGCGCTTCCATTTGAACTTCTTGGTGAGCAGCTTCTGCTCGATGGCCGTGTGGAAGGACTTGAGCTCGGCGTTCGAAGCAGTGTTCCACTGTGTCGTGCCGACGCAGGCCGGCTGATCGATCTGGAGGTAGGCGACGCAGTTCTTGCGCAGGTCGTCCCAGTTGCGGTCGGCAAACCAGGCCGATCCGGCCATGGTCCCCGTCTCGTGTGCCGTCCAGAAACCGAACGTGATGCCGCGCCGCAGCTTGTCGCGATGCTGCATGAAGACGCGGGCCAGCTCCATCTTGCAGGCATTGCCGGCGGCATTGTCGGTCGCCGCTTCGCCCGGCCAGCTATCCTGATGGCCGCCGACGAGCACGAAGTCGTCCTTCTCGGGCGACGTGGCCGGCGCCGGCATTCGCGCGATGGTGATCTGAATCGGCCGCCAGCCATTCTCGATGTGTGTGCGGAACCAGACGCGCACCGGGCCTTTCTTCGCCATCTCGCGCAGCTTGAGGCCAGCCGTTCGGGCAATACCGATGCAGGGGATGGTCGGCATCTCGGTCTTGACGTTGTCGGGCGTCGGATTGCCCCATACGGGCTTCACCGAACCGAAGGGCACGGCTTCGTTCTCGGGGTGCCCCCAGTTCATCATCACCGCGCCGATTGCGCCCTTCATGCCGGCAATGCGCTGCTTCTCGTGACGCGCCGGGGAATAGGAGAGCTCGGTAAGGATGATCTTTCCGCGCGCGTCCTTTCCGGCGTAGTCGGAGAACGCGCCGCCGCCGACGTCGACGATCTCGCCGCGCAAGCCATCCTCGGTGGTGTTGATGCTGTGCCCGAGCGTATTCGCCTGAATGGCGATCTCGGTCAGGCTTTCGACCCTGAACTCGGCATGCTCCGGAAACGAGACGATCGCCGGCAGCTCATGCATCACGACATCAGCCAGACCATTGGCCTTCATGGCGTCGCGGCTGTACTCGGCCATACGCCGCCCATTGACGCTGCCCGCCGCGCGATGGGGGATCTCGGTGACGATCTTCTCGACGTGCGCCCGAATACGATCCGCGGAGACCTCTTCCGTGATTTTTGCGCTCGACATTGGCCGCTCTCCCCAAACTACATGCTGGCATTTTTACCGTCACCTTTTGTATGACAGCAGTCAGAATGACAGCATGTTAGATGTTAGTATGTCAACTTGAGCGTCGATCAATGTTTTGGCAGCGTGCGGCGCCATTTTGTGCGCTGCAAAACATGATTGCAGTAGAGCGATGGACCGTTCCCGGCGTGCGGGCGATACTGGCATCGCTCTGGAGGAATGAATGACCGGAGATATTCTGCGTCTTACTGAGTTGCCGCCATTGCGGCGCGACCAAGTTCTGGAACGGCTCCGCAATGCCATCATAGCCGGCCACTTCAGGCCGGGAGATCGCCTGATCGAGCGCGAGTTGTGCGAGCGCATGGGCGTCAGCCGGACCTCCATCCGCGAGGCCTTGCGCCATCTCGAAGCCGAGCATCTCATCCAGGTCGAACCGCGCCGCGGGCCCGTGGTGGCACGCATCACGCGCAAGCAGATCGCCGAGATCTACGAGGTGCGTGCACTCCTCGAGGCCGCGCTCGTGCGCCGCTTCGCCGAGACGGCAAGCAAAGAGGACATCGCTGCACTGAGGCGCATCTACGAGGACTTGCGCATCACACGCACGACGGGCGATGTGCCGCGCATCGTCGCGCTGACCAAGCGCTTCATCGAGCACATGCTGGATGCAGTCGACCACGAACTGATCGGCGACATGCTGCGCAAGCTCACGGCGCGGATCAATGTCGTGCGCGTGCTCGCCATATCGCTGCCGGGCCGCCTCGAGGAGAGCGGGCGCGAGCTCGCGGTCGTGATGGACGCCATCGAGCACCGCGACGGCGAGCTGGCCGCGCGCAGCCTCACAGCTTATGTCCTGAATGCCGCTGCAGCATCGCTGCAACGCTTCGACGAAGTCGAGCGGGAACGCGAGAGCGCGAGCGGAAAGCCGATCCGCACCCCGCGTGCAGCGCCGGCGCGGAGATCTGCCGCCAGTCGGAAGTAGAGCGGCTCAGCCGAAAGGCACTGCTCAATTCCCGAAGAAGGACGACAGCAGGCTGGGGCTTGGCGGCGGCGGTTTGAAGGGCGTCATGGCGGAGGCGACCTGCGTGTAAAGGCCGGGCACCCACTCCGGATGACTGGGATTCGCCGACGGCAGGCCATGGCGGCGGAAGTCAGTCGGCGCGATGACGATCTTGACGTTCGGCAGGCCGACATTGGCCGCGAGGACGAACAGCTCTTCGGCCGCCTCGTCGCCAACCGCGATGCAGCCGGCGGAAACCGCCTTGCCGTGGAACATGATGTCGCCGCCCAGATCCTTGCGGCCATCCTTTGCCGCCATCTGGCGATCGAAGGCATTCGGGTAGTTCACGCGAAGCGACACGTGATAGCGGCTGGCCGGATTGAGATAGGAGACACCGTAGACGCCTTCCGGTACCTGCTTGTCTCCCTGCACGAGCTTCGGCCCCGGCTTGCCGCTGGCCGCGAGGACGGGATAGCGATGGATCAGCTTCCAGGTGCCGCCTTCGGGCCGGGCGTGCAGCTCCACTACCTTTTCGTCCTTGATGGTCACGAAGGCGACTTCCGCCGGCGGCCACGCCGCCTTCGCCGCAGCGAACCTTGCAGTAAGGCGGCGGCTTGCGCCCGGAGAGATTTCGGCAAGCCTGCGCGCCAGCCTGTAGTCGCGAAGCGGTGCGCTGGCACGCGGGGAGAACCATGCTGAAGCCTGCGGCGGGCGGATGGCCAGACGCGGCGGCTCAAGGAGCGGTATGACACGCTCGACGCGCGTCTCCGTCGACCATGTTGTCGGAATATCTTCGCTGAGGGTCTTGAGCGGCGCCACAGCGACGATTTCGACTTTCGGCTCGGTCCAGCCCAGCTCTACAGCATCGAGCGATACATACGTGAACCGATCGACGCCGGCAGGCATTTCCGGACTGGGGATGACCAGGGCATCAGCCGGTATCTTGGCAACGGTCTGCGCAGGCTCCTGCGACGCCAGCAGCCCGAGGCGCTCGAGCGCGATCGTCCCGCCCGCGCCCGCAAAGGTGCCCACGACCCCAAGGGCCAGAAGTGAAATCGTGCCGAGCCTGATCCTCAAGAGCGTTGCCCGTCCGTCATCGAGTGCCCGAGCCATCATCGCCGATTCGGCCTTTTGGACGAATGGGACAATGACGAATCGCCTTGAGACCCAATCAAGCCGCTCTTTGAGTCAAAAGACGGGTCTCAATGAGCCGAGGATGGGGCGAATCAGCCTTTATCGCTCCACATTCCGTGGCTTGCGCGATTGGGCTCCCATGGCTGCAGGCCACACTGAGGGCGTAGGGCCGTACTGCAAAGCTGTATTGCGCAGCCCGAATCCTTTCCGGCAGAATGGTGCCGGCCGCGATGGCGGCGTACCCGCAATCGAGGTCCCGACCACAAGATGCAGCCAACAGCATCGGCTCCCACCGTGCGCATCGCCGTCGATATCGGCGGCACCTTCACCGACATCGAGGTCCTGCGCGAAGCGACGGGCCAGACATTCGCCTTCAAGACGCCGACGACGCCAGACGATCCATCGGAAGGCCTGATCACAGGCCTGCGTCTCGCCGCCGAACGCACTGGCTTCCAACTCAGTGATATCTCGGCCCTCCTGCACGGCACGACGATCGCCACGAACGCCGTCCTCCAGCGCCGCCTGCCGAAGGGTGCCCTGATCACGACGGCGGGCTTCGAGGACGTGCTCGAGATCGGCCGCCATTTCCGCCGCCAGGTCTATGCGAGCAAGGCCGAGCCACGGGTCGTGCTGATCCCACGCGCCTGGCGTCTCGGCATCAAGGGGCGGACGCTTGCGACGGGCACGATCGAGACTCCGCTCGACGAGACCGAGGTCCGGCATCTGGCCGAGAAGCTCAAGGCCGGCGGCATCCAGTGCGTGGCCGTATGCCTGCTCCACGCCTACGCCAACGCGGAACACGAAAAGCGCATCGGCGAGCTGCTGGCGAAGCACGCGCCGGAGCTCGACGTGTCTCTTTCCCATGAGGTGAGCCCCGAGATCCGTGAGTTTGAGCGCTCCTCGACCACGGTGCTCAACGCGCTGCTCATGCCCGTCGTGCGCCGCTATCTGGAGCGGCTGAGAACGCGCCTGAAAGCTGCCGGCTTCGAGGCGCCCGTCTACCTCGTGCAGTCGAACGGCGGCGTGATGAGTCCCGAGACGGCGGCCCTGCTGCCCGCCCGTCTTCTGCTGTCCGGCCCGAGCGGCGGAGCGCTCGCCGCCGAGACGATCGCTGCTCGCCTCGCCATGCCGAATGTCGTAGCCGTCGACATGGGCGGAACGAGCTAAGACGTTTCGATCGTGAGCGAGGGACGGACGCGCCTCGTCACCGAAGGCACGGTCGACGGCCTGCCCGTCCGCCTCCCCATGATCGAGATCAGGACTATCGGCTCGGGCGGGGGATCGATCGCGCGCATGGAAGAGAGCGGCCGGCTCCGCGTCGGCCCTGAGAGTGCCGGCGCCAAGCCCGGCCCGGCCTGCTACGGCCGCGGCGGCACCGAGCCGACGGTTACGGACGCCAATGTCGTGCTCGGCCGCATCGATCCGCAGTTCTTTCTCGGCGGCGCCATGCGCCTCGATGCAGCCGCGGCGCGGGCCGCCGTCGCCGAGCGCGTCGCAAAGCCCCTTGCGCTCGCGCCCGAGGAAGCCGCCGAAGGCATCCTGCGAGTTGCGGTCTCGCATATGGCGGGTGCCATCCGGCTTTCGCTCTTCGAGAAGGGCCTCGATCCGGAGGACTTCACGCTGCTGTCATTCGGTGGTGCAAGCGGGCTCCATGCCTGCGATACAGCCGACGAGATCGGCATTGGACGCGTCGTCTTTCCGCGCGATCCTGGCACGCTCAGCGCCTGGGGTATGCTCTACTCAGATGTCGTGCACGCGCTCGCACGCGCGCGGCTCATGAAGGCTGATGTATCGGCGCTGCCCGCGCTCGCAGAGCTTTGCACCGAGCTTCGACGAACCGGCGCGGAGCGGCTCAGTGCAGATGGCATCGCGCCCGCGGAGCAGCTTCTGCCGATCGCGCTCGACATGCGCTACCCTGGCCAGGCCTACGAGATCCAGGTGCCGTTCGATGCGGCCGCGGACAATCCGGAGGCCGCTCTCAAAGCGTCGATCGCGCGCTTTCACGACGTGCATCAGGCGCAGTATGCGCACGCGGAAATGCACGTGGTGCCCGAGATCGTCGCCGTGCGCATCGCCGCCACGGGAAAGCTCAAGAAGCCGGCAGAGCACGCCTTTGCCTTCGAGGGATCGGCCGAGCCAAAGGCACGCCGCTCCGTCTATGCCGGCGGCCGCTCGCACGAGGCTGCGGTCTACGAGCGTGCGAAACTTGTCGCGGGTCTCAAAATCGCGGGGCCTGCCATCATCGAGGAAGCGCACGCGACGCACTTCATTCCGCCGGCCTGGGAGCTCGCGGCCGCACCGACCGGAGATCTGATTGCAACGAAGCGCGCGGGGGTGACGACATGACCATGAAGCCGCTCGACGTCGTCCAGCTCGAAGTCATCCGCAATGCGCTCGTTGCTGCCGCCGAGGAAATGGGCGTCACCATCTGGCGCACGAGCCGATCGAGCGTGGTCCGCGACCTGCTCGACTATTCGACGTGCGTCTTCGATGCCGAGGGCAAGAGCGTCGCGCAGGCGACGTGCATTCCCGTGCATCTCAATTCCATGTCGAGCTGCCTCGACGACATCCTGCGCGATCACATTCCGCTCGGCGAATGGCGCGAAGGGGACATCATCATCACCAACGACCCTTACTCGGGCGGCCAGCATCTCAACGACATCCTGACCTTCAAACCCGCATTCGTCGACGGCCGTCTCGTCGGCATCGCCGGCGTCCTCGTTCATCATCTCGATGTCGGCGGCGGCGCACCGGGGAGCTACTACGCGGGCGCGACGGAGATCTATCAGGAAGGTTTTCGCATTCCGCCCATGCGACTGGACGATGCGGGAAGGCGCAACAAGGAGGTCATTCAGCTCCTGCTGCGCAACACGCGCGAGCCGGCCAATGTGGGCGGCGATTTCGCCTCGCAGCTCGCCGCGCTCGACATCGGCGTGAAGGGCATTCATCGCATCACGCAGCGCTACGGCGCGAACCGTCTCGCGGAAGCGTGCCGCGGCATTCGCCGCCAGTCCGAGATGGCCATGCGCGCCATGATCCGCGACATCCCGGACGGCACGTACAGCTTCGCGGACTTCGTCGACGACGACGGCATCGATCGCGACACGCAGTTGCGAATTGCGGTGAAACTCACCGTGCGCGGCGACGCCCTCGAGGTCGATCTTTCGGGCTCCTCGCCGCAGGCAAAGGGACCGGTGAACTGCACGCGCAATATGTCCGGCTCGGGCGTCTTCTGCGGCATCCTCATGTCGATCGGCAGCGACATTCCGGCCAATGCCGGATGCTACGAGCCGGTGCGGATCGTGGCGCCCGACGGACTCTGCGTCACCGCGCGCTCGCCGGCGCCCGTCGCGAACCGCATGGCGATCGGCCACCGCGTCGTCAATGCTGTCATGGGTGCGTTCGCCGAGGCGATTCCGGGCCGCGTGCCTGCCGCCTACTATGGCGTGAGCTATGCCTATGCGACGAACCTCTTTCATGCCGACGGGCGGCGGCAGGTATACTTCGACCTGACATGCGGCGGATGGGGCGGACATCCCCGAGGCGACGGCGCCAACGGCTTTTCCTGCGGGCTGCACAACATCGCGAACGCACCCGTCGAGATGCTCGAAAGCACGTATCCGGTGACCTTCGAGGCTTATACGCTCGTGCCGGATTCAGGGGGCGCAGGCGAGCTGCGCGGCGGCTGCGGGCTTATTCGTGCTTTCCGCATCGATGCGCCGGCCGGCACGCTCGCCTGCAACTTCGATCGCTTCAAGACGCAGCCCTATGGACTTGCTGGCGGCACCCCTGGTGCGGCGAGCTTCGCCGAGCTTCAGCGCGCTGACGGCACGACCGAACGCCTGCCGTCAAAGGTTGCAGGCATGGCCATCGCGAAGGGGGACGTATTCCGACTGGTGACGGCGGGTGGCGGCGGCTATGGCGACCCGGCAAAGCGCAGCGCAGAGGCCGTCTGCGAGGATATCGAGAACGGCTATCTCTCACGCGAGGCCGCAGCCGCGCACTACGGCGCCAAGGCCGGCTGAGCGCGCACGCTCAGATCGACATGGCCTGGCCGCCGTTGACGTCGAGCGTCGCGCCGGTGACGAAGCCCGCCTCTTCCGAGGTGAGATAGGCAATCGCCGCAGCAATGTCCTCGACGCGGCCCTGGCGACGCACGGGGATCGAAGCGAGCACGCGCGCGCGCTCCTCCGGCGTGTGGCGCTCGTTGAGAAAGCGCTCGACGCGCGGCGTCAGGATCGCGCCGGGGCACACCGTGTTGCAGGTAATGCCTTCCGGCCCGAACTCCTGCGCGATCTGCAGCGTGAAGGCCTGCATGGCGCCCTTCGCTGCGACATAGGGCGTGCCGGCAAAGAGCGAGCCGAAGCGACCGGCCTTCGAACCCATGTTGATGATGCGGCCGTAGCGCGCCTTCTGCATGTGGGGGATGACGGCGCGCGTCGCCCACACGCACGTCTTCACATTGACGTCCATCACCTTCTGCCAGTCCTCGTCCGACTGCTCGAGAAAGCGGAACGGCACATGCAGCGAGCCGCCGATGTTGTTCACGAGGATGTCGATGCGGCCATGGCTGTCGATCATCTCGGCGACGGCCTGGCCGATCGCGCGCTTGTCCATCATGTCGAGCGCGCGCCCGGTAATGTCGAGACCGCCCGCCGCGGCCTCCTTCAGCGCGTCGGCGAGGAGGGTCGCATCGCGGTCCCAGATCACGACGCGCGCGCCTTCCGACGCGAGTCGCTGCGCGACACCTAGACCAAGGCCGCTTGCCGCTGCCGTGATCAGCGCCGAACGGTTTTCAAATCGGCGCATGGTCCGATGCCTCCTTGTGACCTGCCTCGGGATCGACCTTCACATCGATGACCACCGGGCCCTTCATCTTGTGACCTTCTTCAATAGCATCGCGGACCTCGCCGGGGTGCGTAACCGTCATGCCGCGTCCGCCGAGGCCCTCTGCGATCTTTGCAAAGTCACAGTCGGCGAAATCGACGGCAATCCGGTTGGCGCCGAGGTTGTCGCGCACCATGCCGAGCCCGGCATTGTTGTCGACGACATAGACTACGTCGAGGTTCTGCTGCACGCAGGTCGTGATCGTCTGCAGCGTCATCATGAAGCCGCCGTCACCCGCAAGGCACGTCACGCGCCGATTGGGCAGCACGAGCTTAGCGGCCGCAGCGGCAGGCGCACCCCAGCCCATGGCGCCGGTGCCGCCGGCAACGAGGAACTGGTGCGGATGCGTGCTCCTGAGACCGAACGTGGCCCAGATGCGGTTGGCGCCGGCATCGAGCGTGATCAGGTCGTCCTTGCCGATGAAGCCCTGCATGGCGCTGATGATATCGGCGTGGTGGACGCTGCCCTGTCCGGCCTTCAATACCGGCAGACGGTCGAAGTTCCACTTGTCTCGAAGCGATGCGATGTGCGCGAGGCGCTGAGCCTTCTTCGAAGCGCCGAGATCGAGCTTCGCGAGCTCGGCGATCACATCGGCAACGTCAGCCGTGATCGCGTGATCGACAGGATAGACCCAGCCAGCGTTGCGCGGATCGATGTCCACCTGCACGAGCGCCTGCTCGCCGGGCCGGATCATCGCGGGATCGCGGAAGCGCGTGTAGTCCGGCCCCATGCTCGCGCCGAGCATGACGACGAGATCGGCAGCAGCGACGGCGCGATTGGCGCACGCGTGTCCCCACGTGCCGAGCATGCCGACGGCGATGGGCGCCGTCTCCGCGATCACACCCTTGCCGTTGTAGCTCGTCGCCACTGCGATACCGCTGGCGAGCGCGAGATCCTGCAGTGCCTGTCCACTCGCGGTCATCGTCACGCCGTTGCCGGCGATGATCACTGGCCGCTCGGCGCGCGCAAGCATCTCGGCAAGCTTGCGGACAGCGGCGGGATCGGGGCGAGACGGCGTGTAGCGGTGATAGCCGGCCGAGGGATAGAGCACGGGCTTCATGTCAGCCGGTGCTTCGGCGCGGATCATCGGCGTCTTCATGATGACGGCGGCGGGCCCCATGCGCGGCAGGCTCGCATGCTTGATCGCCATCTGCACACCGTAAACAGCCTCCTGCGGCGCGGTCGCGTACGTGCAGTACTTGGTGATCGGCTTGAGCGAGGCCATGGCGTCGGCGCCGGCATAGTCGCCGGTCATGGTCTGGTAGACGCCCATCTGGCCGTAGCCGTCGTAGTCGGAAGTCTCCGTCAGCACCACCATTGGCGAACCGGCGAAGTGCGCTTCGAGAATACCCATGCCGCCGATCGTCGTGATCCATGGCCCCTGCCCCATGAGCACGGACGGCCGCCGTAGCAGGCGGCCCGCCGTCTGTGCCATCACGGAGGCGATCCATTCGGAGCGTGCGAGGACGACGTTGAGCTTCTTCTCGTTGGCCTTGAAAGCCGGGAGCGACCAGGTGATGCCAAGCCCGGGGAGCGTGAAGGCATGCGTGATGCCGCCTTCGACCAGAGCGTTGACGACGAGCTCGTTGGTCTTGACCATGTGCCGGAAGCCTCCGGTTGAGAGTAGTGACAGAATATGTTTCGCAATGCGGAATGGTTGATTTATCTGCCTAGAAGAGCGCATACGATCCGCATCGAGATGCGAGATTGCACACGAGGACGCAGATGACAAGCAGCAACAGGCCCGTCGTCGTCACCGGCGCTTCAGGATTTCTTGCCGCATGGATACTGCCAAAACTGATCGCGCGCGGCCATTCGGTCGTTGCTGTCGATATTGCGCGCGAAGAGACGCGGCTGCGCCATGTCATGCGCGGGGCGGCGCCGGAAGGCATCATCTGGCAGCTCGCGGATCTGACCGACGATGGACTAATGTCTCGCATTGCGGAACAGTATGCGGCCAGCACGATCCTGCATCTCGCGGCCCTCCAGATCCCCGCGTGCCGGGCGCATCCGATTGCCGGTGCCAAGGTAAACGTCGTCGGCCATGTGGCCGTTCTGGAAGCCGCACGCAGCGTCGGCGCCCGCGTCGTCTATACGAGCTCGGTGGCTGCCAAGCCGCGCGGCGCCGCGAATGCGCCGGCCAATCTTTATGGCGTCTTCAAGCGCGCGGACGAGGAGATCGCGCGCCTCTATGCCGAGGACTTCGGCGTCGCCTCCTTTGGCTTGAGGCCGCACGTCGTCTATGGCATCGGCCGCGATCAGGGTGAGACATCGGCGGTCACGAGCGCGATGCGGGCTGCCGCGCTTGGCACAAGCTACACCGTTCCCTGGACGACCGCGACGTGCTTCCAGTTCGCCGATGACATCGCCGAGATGTTCGTGCGCGTCGTCGAGGCCGAGTGGAAGGGCGCGCATCTCGCCGATATGACGGACAACGTCGAGAGCACGGCCGATATCATCGCCGCCATTCGTGCGAGCGCGCCCGAAGCGGATGTGTGCGCCGATGGGCCGGAGCGGCTCTCGCCGACATCGGGTTTCGATGTGGCGGCACTCGAAAAGGTTATCGGCCCGCGTCCGCTGACGCCGCTCCATGAAGGCGTGCAGCGCACGATCGAGCACTTCCGCGCCCTCCACGCAAAGGGCCTCACGTGACGATGACATTCACGGTTGCGCGGTCCGCATGGGCACGCTTTGCGGCAATATGCGCTTGCCGGATGTTTCACCAGGCAGAACAATTGTTCCGTTAGACGATATTCTTCTTTGACGTCACTCTCACTGACCACTAGGCTTTCGCTTCGTCTTCAAGGCGCCGCAGTGCGCCAGAACCCCAGGAGGAAATGAGATGCTCCGCTTCACGCGGCTTGCCCTAACCGCTCTCAGTGCGCTGGCACCGTTGCTCGCGATGGGCGCACCAGCACAGGCTGCCTATCCCGAACGCCCAGTCACGGTCATCGTCGCCTGGACTGCCGGCGGCGCCACGGACCTGCTGACGCGCGGCATTCAGGATGCCTTCCAGAAGGCACTCGGCGGCCAGGTCGTGGTGAAGAACGTACCAGGTGCTGCCGGCACGCTCGGCACGGCCGAAGCGGCGCGCGCGGCGCCGGACGGCTACACGATTCTCGTCAGCCCGATCGGCCCGATCACGCTGCAGCCGCATCGCATGAAGCTCGACTACAGCTACGACAGCTTCGAGACCGTCTGTAAGCTCGTCGACAGCCCTGTCGTCCTGATGGCGGCGCCCAACTCGAAATACAAGACGGTGGCCGAGGTCGTCGCGGCAGCGAAAGCCGCGCCGGGCAAGGTTCCCTACGGAACGACGGGCCCCGGCACCATCCCGCACGTCTCGATGCTCGCCTTCGGCAAGGCTGCCGGCATCGACATCAAGCATGTACCCTACAAGGGTTCGGCCGACGTGGTGCAGGGTCTGCTGACGAACACGGTCGACCTCTTCACGGACCAGCCGAACCTCGTACCGCAGTACAATCTGACGGCGCTCGGCATCTTCGCCTCCAATCGCATACCGACCTACAAGGACATTCCGACGCTGAAAGAAGCCGGCTACGACCTCCAGTTCTCGATCTGGAACTCGATGTTCGCGCCGAAGGGCACGCCCGAGCCGGTCATGGCCAAGCTCGAAGCGGCCTGCCGCACGGCCCTTGCCGATCCGGGCGTAGTCGAGAACCTCGGCAAGCAGCGCCAGCCGATCGACTTCCTCGATCGCAAGGGCGCATCGGCCTTCATTGCCGCCGAGTTCAAGAAGAACGGAGCCTTGCTCTCCGAGGCCGGCATCAAGGTGCAGTAGGAAGCCATTCCGTCATCATGGCGCCATGCGCCATGATGACTTGCATCACGAAATACGTTCGGCCATGGATGGGCCTCTGCCTATCGCAGAACAAAAAAAGATATCCAAGAGGAGAACGCCCGAAATGAGAAAGCTCCTGGCCCTCGCGCTTGTCGCAGGGAGCACGGCGACTTTGGCCACGTCGCCTGCATTCGCCGCTTATCCCGATCGTCCGGTCACGGCCATCGTACCGTTCCCGGCAGGTGGCGCGACGGATCTTGTAGCCCGCGGCATGCAGGAGGCCTTCTCACGCGCGCTCGGGCAGCAGATGATCGTGAAAAATGTGAACGGCGCCGCCGGCACCATCGGAGCCGCGGAAGCCGCTGCAGCTACGCCCGACGGCTACACGATACTCGTAACACCCAGCGGACCGACGGCGGCCCAGCCGCACCGCATGAAGCTGACGTACGATATCGACAGCTTCGATCCCATCTGCAAGCTCGTCGAGCAGCCGCTTGTGCTGATGGCACCGAAATCAACGAAGTACCGCACGGTCGCCGATCTGATCGCGGCAGCGAAGGCCGAGCCCGGAAAGATCACGTACGGCACCTCGGGGCCGGGTTCCATCACGCATCTCGCCAAGCTGGCGCTCGAGAAGGCAGCCGACATCAAGCTGAAGCACGTACCGTTCAAGGGCTCGGCGGACGCCGTCCAGGCCATGCTGTCGAACACGACCGATCTCTACAGCGATCAGGCCAATCTCGTGCCGCAGTTCGATCTCTATCCGATCGCCGTCTATGCCGAGAGCCGCATCGATAACTTCAAGGATACGCCGACGGTCCGAGAAGCTGGCTTCGATGTCGTCGTGACGAACTACAACGGCATCTTCGTCCCCCGCGGAACGCCGGCGGACGTGAAGGCCAAGCTCGGTCAAGCGTGCAAGACCGCGCTGGACGACCCGAAGGTCAAGGAGGTCTTCGAGCGCCAGAAGTATCCGATCGCCTACCAGGATGCCGCAGCTTTCAAGACTTTCTTCGAGGCGGACTACAAGCGCGTCGGCGAGCTCGTACAGGCCGCGGGCCTCGGGAAGAAGTGACCTTGCTCGCGGGCGGCGCTTGCCGCCCGCGCAGCACAAGGGCGCGAGGAGGCACGCATGAGTGTACAGCAGCAGTATCTTTCGGGGCTGTTCTTCATTGCGTTCGGCGCCTTTGCCGTGTGGGCCGGCAATGATCTGACAATCGGAACCGCCGGCGACATGGGGATTGGCTACACGCCACACGCGCTGGCCATTGGCTGCATAGCCGTCGGCTGCGTGCTGCTCGCGCAGGCATTCTTTGCCCAGCCCGCCGATGACGGGGCGCGACTCGAGATCGCGTGGCGTCCGCTGCTGCTGGTCACAATCATGGTACTTGGCTTCGGCATTCTTCTGCCGCGTCTCGGTCTTCCCCTCACCGTCGCGATCATGACGGCTGCTGCCGCGCTCTCGGGCGAGAAGTTCCACTGGCCTGCCCTCGGCGCGATCGCCGCGGGCATGGCCGTGCTGTCGACGCTCCTCTTCTCGACCGCTCTCAATCTCCAGATTCCGGTTTGGCCCTTCTGATGGAACTTTTCTCGAACCTCGCGCTGGGCTTCTCCGTCGCTCTCACGCTGAAGAACCTCTTCTATTGCTTCGCCGGCGCGCTCTTCGGCACGCTCATCGGTGTACTCCCCGGCATCGGACCGCTGGCGACCATCGCCATGCTGCTTCCGATTACGTTCCACCTCGAGCCGACCGGCGCGCTCATCATGCTGGCCGGCATCTTCTACGGCGCCCAGTACGGCGGTTCGACGACCGCCATCCTCGTCAACCTGCCGGGCGAATCCTCGAGCGTGGTCACGGCGCTCGACGGTTATCAGATGGCGCGGCAGGGGCG
>CAUJKI010000322.1 GCA_963205015.1 Pseudomonadota bacterium | reverse complement strand
GCCAAGGACAGGCACGTTGATCACGGCATCCGTCCCGCCATCGAGACTGACGAGCGGAAGGCCGCTCTCGCCACCACCGATCACGCCGCCAAGGCCAGTGCTGCCGCTCAGCACGCCATCCTCGCCGAGCACAGGGATATTCACCACGGCATCCGTTCCGCCATCGAGGCTGACGAGCGGAAGGCCGCTCTCGCCACCACCGGTCACGCCGCCAAGCACGTCACCGACATTGAGCAGATCGCCGGTACTGCCGCTGAGCACGCCGTCCTCGCCGAGGACAGGCACATTGATCATGGCATCCTTCTCACTATCGAGACTGATCAGCGGAAGGCCGCTCTCGCCACCACCGGTCACGCCGCCGAGAACATCCCCGACGTTGACCAGGCCGCCGACGCCCTCCTCGAGGTCCGGCGTATCGGCGTTTACAGGTGAGAGGTCGATATTGAGGCCGCCCGAGGCATCCTCGTTGTTGATCAGCGAAACATCCACCGGCAGGATCGCACCGAGGCCCGTTTGCGGCGCCAGAACGCCGGCATCGCCGCTGATATTGATATTCGGCAGCAATCCGAGCAGACCCGTGAGATTGAGGCCAGTGGGCGGAGGAGAAGGCTCGGTAGGCTCGTTCGGCGAGCACGGCTCGCACGCGACTGGCGGCGGCTCCGGCTCACAGCCGCAATCGACGGCCGGAGGGGGCGGAGCAGGAGGCGGACAGTACGGCAGGCTGGCCATTGCGGAACTCCTCTACTAGTCAGCTTACGGCGCAGAATTTTCAAATTTGTTTCCAGAAAGCGAACAATTGTTCGTTTTGCTGGTGGCCAGGCAAACAGCCGACATGCTGATTGCCCGAGTGGAATTCTTTCCGAAACGGCCTTCTGCCGAAACTGTCGAATGGGACAGGGCCAAGCGTTTTCACGCTTCTCGCCCCCGAAAAAAGAAAAGGCCGCGGTGGAAGCCACGGCCTCAAAAACTATTGGAATTCTTCCTGCTATTTCAGGGGTTCGTGGCGGTACGTCTCACGCTGTCCGAAAACATAGGACATACCCAGGCGAACTGAGTGGACGGTGCTGTCGACTCTGATGCGCGCGTCGCAACATCCAGCCGTACCATCGAATAGCGTTTCGCTGCCGTAGTCCGCAAAACGATACTCGACCTTCAGCCGGAAGTTTCTGCCGATATCCTTCTCGAGGCCGGCGCCGAGAAAGTAGCCATGCAGCGTTCCGTCGAGGTCCGCGAACGAGACGTCGATGCCCGTATAGCCGGCCGTCAGGAACCACAATGCGCCATCGTGGACGAGCCCGAGGCGCCCGCCGACGGCCCAGCTATCCTCAAGCCTGTATCTCAGCACATCTGGCGCCGTAGCCAGAACGACGCTGTCCTTGATGCTGCCGAAGGTGTAGTCGGCGAAGAGCCCCCAGACCAGCGAACCACCGAACTGATGGTCGAAACCAGCTGTGACGGTTGCATTTACGCCGTCCTGGTCGATGCTGTAGCGATCGTTCCCGGTAAGGCCGCCCGTATAGTCGTGCCGAAGGTCAGACGAGCTGTAGCTGTAGCCGATACCGGCGCCGATATAGATCCCGGTCCAGTTGGCGATCCCTTCGTGCATATAGGGGCCGTCTTTATAGGATCGATACGGTCCATCAGCCGCCGCTGGTGCCGCTGCAAAAATGCTCAGGCCGACGATGACGCCGGCCCATTTGAGCAGGAGTTCCCTCATTTCAGTCCCCCAACGTCTATTGCCCACAAGCTCCGATCCAAGCCCGCCGCGAGGATCAGAGTCCGCATGAGGATCAATTTACCGCGATTCGGACGAATTCCGTAGGCGCGCCCGTGACTTTCCAGCCACATTCCAAGAAGATAAAATACGACGGACGCCTCATTTCACATGTTTTCCAGACTGAATTACCAATCTTTCCCAAAAACTTACAGAAACTGGCTGAAGGGCGCGGCAGGCGGACGACCGCTATGGATTTCAGGTCGGGTCGTCGGCACCAAACCGCGGAAATTGCCTCGCATTTTATCGAGCAGTTTTACCAGCTGTACGCAGACCCCGGCCTAGAAAGGACAGTGCCGGGAGTAAATGCATGTTCGAAACTCTCTTGCAGAATATGGGAGTGGCTATATCAGACGCCCAGGAACGCGACCAGGGCGCCGCGTTTCTCCGCGTCGCGCGAGAGGCTTATCCGCTCTCGGGCATGATTTACGTCGCGCTCAATGTGCCGATCGCCAGCGGTGCGGCCCAGCGGTTCGTCCATTGCACATACGCCGATGCCTGGGCCCGGCACGCCACGAGCCGCGAGCGCGTCAACATCGAGCAGCTCGGGCTCACCACACTATTCGAGGGCCAGGACGAGAGCGCATCAACGCCCTCGGATGGTGCTGACGGGGACGCGCGCGAGCTGACGATCGCGCTCACGGCCTATCATGGCGAGTCGGCAGCCCTCGTGATCCGGGCCGGTGACGGCATGACGGACTGGCCGGCCCGCAGGCCCACGATCAGACGGGAGTTCCGCGCCCTCGGGCAGTATTTCCACCATCACATGCTCCGCATCTTCGGGCGCGGCAGCGAAAAGGCCATTATCGTCTCGGCGCGGGAAATCGACTGCCTCAAGTGGATGGCAGCCGGCAAGACAGCGTGGGAAGTCAGCGCGATCCTCGGGATCAGCGAGAGAACCGTGCGCTTCCATCTCAATGCCGCGCGCGAGAAGCTCCAATGCACGACGACGACGCAAGCCGTCGCCAAAGCCGTCTCCCAGCAACTCTTCGTGCCGTAGGGCCCGAAGCCCGGACGGGCGTCGACGCCAGCGCTTAGAGCGGTGTGATAAACCAAAATTCCGATCCTCACACTCCCCACCTGTCGTTTTGGACAGCTGGCAGGAGCGACAGTTATTCGGTCCCTTCAATTCGCCTAAACTCCACTGCGATGAGGCTTTGCGGATTCGGAGGCGACAATGGGCTCGCGTGCATATGAGAGCAGAGGCGACGCCGAATGGCTGGAGGCTGACGCTTCCAGCGCACAGGATACCGCCGGCCACCGCTACGCGCCTGGCTGCGCCTCGCGCAGCGCGCTCGAAGCGACGGTCGGGCGCACATTCCATATGCGCGTGCTCAAGGAAATCGCGCACCTCTCGCAAAACTACCCCAGGCTGCCGCTCATCCTGACCGAGGACAAAATCTGCATTCCCTCGACAGTGCCCGACGGCTTCAAGATGTCCATCCAGACCGAACGCGGGCGCTACGCCGTACGCCTTGGCGAATGGCGCGATGAGTTCGTGATCGCCGGCGAAGCCGTGGAGCTCATCGAAGCCTCATTGCGTGGCGAAATTCGCTTGCGCATCGATATCGGTACATCCGGCAAGCACTGCACGGCAGAGCGGCGGCTTCCAAACGGAGAATGGATCGAACTCCCTCACTATGAGGAGACGATCGAAAAGCCGATGGTCGGTCCCGTCCGCACGCTGTATCTGCGCAATGGTCCCGTTCTGACCTAATCTCGCGCGAAAGGGGCGGCGATCGCCCTTATGGCGCCGGCGCTGGATCGCCTCGAAGGCGTCCTTTGCGCGTTCCCTGCCTTCGCTGGAAGCATGACGGCATAGCTGCATCGCTGATGCGCCCAGCAAACAAAGGACCTCTGGCGCTCGAACCGCCGCTTCGTTATGTTCCGGGCAATGAACAAAAACTACCGGAGGAAACGAAGATGGCTAAACGTACCCGCCGCGAGGTCCTCGTTGGGGGCGGCGCCCTTGCAGCAGCCGCAGCAACCGGCGTTGGACCAGCATTTGCCCAGGCATACCCGGCGCGCCCCATCACGGTCATCTGCCCTTGGGGTGCCGGCGGCGGCACCGATGCCACGGCACGTATTGTCGCCGCCGGGCTCGAGAGGGAGCTGAAACAGCCCGTCAACGTCGTCAATCGTACGGGCGGCTCCGGCGTCGTCGGTCACGCCGCGATCGCCGCTGCGCCGCCCGATGGCTACACGCTCGGCCTCGTCACGGTCGAGATCTCCATGATGCACTGGCAGGGTCTGACCGAGCTGAAGCCTGACAGCTACACGCCGCTGGCGCTCATGAACGAGGATCCACCCGGGATTCAGGTGAACGCCTCCAGTCCCTACAAGACAGTCAAGGATCTCGCGGATGCCATCAAGGCCGCGCCTCCCGGGTCGATGAAGGCATCGGGCACCGGCCAGGGCGGCATCTGGCATCTGGCCCTTGTTGGCTGGCTGACGGCCATGGGCCTGAAGCCGGATCATGTCAGATGGGTGCCGCTCAATGGCGCCGCGCCGGCCATGCAGGATCTCGCGGCCGGCGGCCTCGATCTCGTCACCTGCTCGGTGCCGGAAGCCCGCGCCATCATCGAGGCCGGCAAGGCGCGTAGTCTCGCCGTGATGGCCGCCGAGCGCAATCCGGCGTTCAAGGACGTGCCGACACTCAAGGAAGCCATGGGCATCGACTACACGACCGGCGCATGGCGCGCCTTCGTGGCACCGAAGGGCCTTCCTGCGAATATCGGTAGCGCACTGACGGCTGCACTCAAGAAGGTCAATGAGTCGAAGGAATTTCTCGACTTCATGGCCAATCGCGGGTTCGGCGTTCGCTGGGCCGACGCCGACGGCACCGCCAAGTTCATGGACGCGGGCAACAAGGCCATGGGCATAGCCATGAAGGCTGCCGGCCTCGCCAAGGGCTGAGACGATCGATTGGGGCCTGAGCAAGCGGCTGCGGGCCTCGTGTGATGATCGAGAAACTCGCCACATTTCGCAGCACGGTATCGAGCGAATTTCTCGATCTGCATCACATTCGCGAACCCACAATTCCAGTGTCCCTTTTTGATGCCGACGCTCGCTCGATACACCGGCTTCGAGATCTGGCGAACTTGC
>CAUJKI010000321.1 GCA_963205015.1 Pseudomonadota bacterium | reverse complement strand
AGACGCGGCGGACCAATTCGCAACGTACATCATGCTGCAATTCGGCAAGGAGCAGGCGCGCAGGCTCGTGGCAGCGGCCGCCTATTCCTACCGGAAATACGTGATGAATCCCAAGGTGACGGCACCACTGGCAGCATTCTCGGACAAGCACAGCCCGCCGGCGGTACGATTTTATAACATGCTCTGCCTGGCCTACGGCGCCGACCCCGTCCTGTTTGCTGATTTCGTTGCGAAGGAATACCTGCCCAAAGAGCGCGCCAGCGGCTGCCGGCGGGAGTATGGTGAGGTGACGTACGCCTTCAGCAAGCTCATCGCGCCGCACTTGGACAAGGGAATCGCTAAAAGCGTGCTGCAAAAAACCTGGCTACCTGACCAGGGGCCGAAGCCTGAGCCGCACTAGCGTGCGGGCCTCTCGGAGGTCACGTTTCCGCGTATTCGAGGTGTCGAGCCAAGCTCGGTCCATGATCGCCGGCTCGTCGTCGAGCCGACCTCGTGTTGCCCTCTCCAGCTCCGAGAGCGCACTCGGGATTGTGGCTCGAGAACACGCCGCGACGGGCACAGCATGACGCCATAGGAGAAGCGGGGTCGATATTCCGATCGGAAGACCTGAGGGTCCTCTACGTAGGTGTATGCTCGCAGGCATACGCCCCACACGCTGTAACAGTCGGCTCGATAGTCGCGGCCACACGCGCCCGCCCACGCCGACGACACAGCGCAGATGCTGCCGAAGACCAGTCCGACAATCGGCAGCAGCGCTTTGAGCAGATTGTTGCGCAATGGCGCGCTCCTGTTCCACCTGGTCGCGCCAGAGCTATCACTCCTTCCGCCGTGCTTCATTCGGGCTAAACGATGACGCACGCCACGCAGAACCCTTGAATCAAGGGCGTACACGCCTACTCAGGGTTTCCACCTCTCGGGATCGGCAATCCCCCGGATTCTTGCGGATACCCGGAAATTGCTACTCAGAGCGAGGGAGTGATTGGGGCGAGGGAGGGGGCAAGCGGCATGATCGAAATAGCGAACATCATATCCGCCGCGTTCTTGCTGCTCATCCTCAACTTGGCTGCAGTCGTTGGATCCGCGTGGATCGCCAACCTACTCTTCGCGTTGTAGCCCGAGGCTTCCGATTTCTCCGACCCTGGGGGGTAAGCATAACCTGACGGCTGATGGCTCGAGCGAGAGCCCATTGCAACAGCGTCACGCTTAAATTGCGGGAGGAATGGGAATAAATGCACAACATTAGCAATGCAGCAGTTGTTTCCGTCAGCTGCTGGCTCCGCACCTTAGCGGAGATGTATGTATTACCCCAGCATCCTGCCGCGCTCTGGTACCCGCATTCCTCGTGTGGGCGATTGGGCATTGGAATGCTGTCACCGAACCGGACGTGCAGTTGCGCGCCCCGGTGAGGCACAGCAAGAGCGAAGCGTTGAGCGGCTTCTGGTGGGGGGAAAATGAAAAGTGCTCGTGCCGTTCTTCAAATTCCTCGGCTGGAGTTTATTCCAGACGCATTGCGCATCCCGCTCATAACGTCGTTTGCGTATTTCGTCGGCGCTGAGGCAGCCTTCCTCGTCGGAACTCTGTCGGATGACATTTTTGCCCCCTTCTGGCCGCCGAACATAATTCTGTTCTACGCGCTGCTGTGTGCCCACTACGGCGATTGGTGGAAGCTCCTGCTCGCTGTACTGCCTGCCCACGTGCTCGCCGAGCTTCAAGTAGGCATGGAGTGGCCGCAGTTGACCGTGGCGTTCCTGACCAACTGTGCCGTCGCGCTACTGAATGCATCGGCGGTGAGATGGCTCCTCGTGAGGCCTCCATGGCTGGGTACTTTTCGGCGCGCACTCATCTTTGTGATCGTGGCGGCGGGAATTGGCCCCGCACTCGTAGCCTTCTTTGGGGCTTACGTCCGAATTTATGGCGGCGGTCCAGTTGCTGACTACTGGACGTTCTGGATGCAATGGTACGTGGCCAATGCGCTCGGCAATCTGACCCTCACACCGGTCCTTCTCGCGTTCTTTGCGACCCATGCCGACGTGAGATCCATGCCATGGTATCCTATGCGGTGGACGGAAAGCATCGTCGTTCTGCTTGCGCTGTTCTCCTCGTGCGTGATTGCAATCAAGGTGTCATTCCTATGGGGTGGCATGAGCCTTCTGCCCACGCTGCTCTACCTTCCTATGCCATTCATTTTTTGGGCAACGGTCCGATTTGGTGTTCGGGGTGCCAGTCTTGCCGTCCTCACCCTCACCCTCACAACGATTTGGATCATCCTGAGCGGTCCGTCCGTATTTGCGGCCTCGACACCGGAGGAGAACGTGCTGGCCCTGCAGCTGTTTTTGACGGGCCTCGCGATGCCCGTGCTGCTGCTCGGAGCCTATGTCGACGGCGCGCATCGAACTGCCTATCGCAGCCGAGAGCTGTCTCAGATGGTTTTGCGCTCAAAAGAAGAGAGCCAGCGCAAAATGGCCGGCGATCTGCATGAAGGAGTCTGCCAGGATCTAATGGCGGCGTGCCTCAGAGCCCGCTACCTGTTCAAAGCGCTGCCGCCTGATGCCATGCCTGAGGCTGCCGCGATCGAGGAAGACATTCTGAAGGCGGTGCGAACCTTGCGCACCGCTGCATACGATATGTATCCGCCTCTGCTGGCTGAAAGCGGCCTCGGGCCTGCGCTTCGGAGCTTTGTTCGCGACTATTCCGAACGAACGGGGATCATCGTGTCCCTCGACCTGGCGGCCGACATCGGACGGCGCTCCGCCGACGTGGAGAACGTTGCATTCCGGATTGTCGAGGAGGCGCTGACGAACGTCGAACGACACTCGATGAGTGCAACGGCGCAAGTGACCCTGGCGCGCTGCGGGGCTTCGGACGACAAGCTCATCCTGCGTATCGAGGATCCGGCGCCAAGCACGCCGCGAAGAATGACCGTCTTGTCCTGGCTTAGAGGCTTTGCCCCAATCTCATTGACCGGCGGACTCGGCATTGCCGCTATGACCGAGCGCATCCACGCGATCGGCGGCGGCCTGCGTATCCAATCCGCCGCCGGCTCCACGGTTGTGGAAGCTGCCTTTCGTGACGCACCGGCCGAGCCGGCTGCGCCTCCTGCAGCTATGGCTCGACAAGTTTATTCCGGACGGCATACCTCACCAGCGCCGCCGTAGAGGCAAAGTTGAGCTTGTGCATGATATTGGATCGGTGCGTTTCCACCGTCTTGATGCTGATGTTGAGAACGCCGGCAATCGCCTTGTTGCTGTGACCTTCTGCGATGAGCTGCACAATGCCCCGCTCCCGGCTGGTCAACACACCATCGGCCTTCGACTTCATCAGGTAGGCATCGAGAATGCGATCCGACGCCCTGCCTGTGAAGAAGGATCGCCCGACCGCCAACGCCTCGACTGCGGAGTAAAGATGCTGCTCGACGTCTGACTTGAGCAGATAACCGCGCGCGCCAGCCTGCAGCAGATCCTGCAGTATCATTTCGTTGTCATGCATTGTGAAAATCAAAACTTCGACACTCGGGGCACGCATTCTGATTTGTCGCGTGGCCTCCACGCCATTGATCAGCGGCAGGGAGTAGTCGACGATCGCAACGTCCGGCTTGTGGGTGATTGCCTGAGCAATCGCGCGTCTTCCGTCAGCCGCTTCAGCAACGACCGACCAGCCCGCTCGGGCTTCGAAGATCCGGCGCAGCCCCGCGCGAACAACGTCATGATCGTCAGCAATCAGGAGGCGCACCATGCTCACTCCACTTCGCAGAGGCCACGATCTGGCTGACTATGGCGCTTTGCATAGAAGGTGGAATTCCCGGTAGTCGCAGCTCAGAACGCATTGCTCAGCAAATGCGCGGGCACTGCTATTCCTAAGCGAACCCGAGCACTTCCTCAACGTGCACCTGTGTGACCCTGGCCAATTGCTGTCGCTTTCAGCGCAAATGTGAAATTGAACACAAGTCCACGATCTGCTTACCCACGGCGCAGGCCACCACTGCCAAAATCGCATTCATACTCTTGTTGAGCACATGCCTCGGCACAATAAGGAAACACCCTCGCTCTTTCGGGGTGGCGCCCTAGTTGCAAAGCGTGGGCGAGCCCCGCACGGGGGCAGGTAAAGCCGTCGCAGCAAGGCTCTCGTACTCCGGCCACCATCCGCGCGGACTATCCTTCGATAAGAACACCGTCTCGCCGAGCTTCGCATTGCGCCAATCGTAGGAGTGAACAGGAAAGCGCGCTGCACCCAGCACCTTGAGAGGCGTTCGGTCGTGGATTGCTTCGCCGAGTGTCGCGAGGACTTCAGCCGGCTCTTCCTGGGCAGGCAATTTCTCGCCAAGCAGGAATACTTGATCGAGAAGAATCCCCATCCAGCCCAGACCTGCCAACGAGGGTGCTACTATTCTGCACGTCGGACTCCGCTCTCGCTGATGCTCAACGAGCGTACAGTGGCGCCTCCGACATTGCGCCGATATCGGTATATTCCCGCAGACGCTTCATTATCCAATCCTCGCCCTGTATCCGGCGCGTCCAATAGCGCGAGCCTGCCATTCTGATAAAGGGAGAAGCGATCGGTTAATCATAGGCCTGACTTCCTAATATTAACCATTTCCGGGCCCATAGTCAGGGTTTATGCGGAGTTTCGATACGCATTCTTCCGAATAAGATACCGGTACCGTCATTGAGCGTCAGGGTTTGCCGCGTGCTGTTCAAGGGAGAAACGGTGCGCGGTTCGCGAAGGTGAGACTGAGCACACCTCCGGTCACCAGAGATAGGCGAAGCAGGTCCTGCGGGAGTCCAGGCCATGCTGCACACGCTCATACTTATTTGCTTTCTATGTGGGACTTGCTTCTGGGCCAGCGTTTCGCCGGCCGCCGCAAAAACCAATATTCTCGTTCTGCATCCCTACGATCACAAACTGCCTGCAAGTACGCGGGTAGAGGAGGCTATAAGAAGCCGACTTATCAAGGAGTACGGCAGAGATCTCGACATTTACGCCGAGTATCTGGATAGGGCGCGATTTCCCGGCGAGCAATCCGAGCGCCTTATCGGTCAGTATATCGTGGAGAAATACGGATCGAAGGACATATCGCTGACCATTGCTCTCGGCACGGCGTCTCTGCAGTTCGCATTGCGCCAGCGGGACGGATTGAGAGCCGCGACACCGATCATCTACTGCTGTGTGGGATCGTCAATCGTCCCGGACCTGCATACGTCGAACAACGTCTTCGGGATCCTCAGTGACTATGATGTGCGTCGAACCGTCGAGCTGGCAAGGCGGCTGCAGCCGACAGCACGCCACGTTCTCGTGATCTCGGGAGCCTCTCAGGTCGACCGTGCGTACGAAACGGACGCCAGGCAAATGCTCGAGGAGTACCATCCTGAATTGAGCATCCAGTATCTGAGCGGTCTGCCACTGGATGAGCTCCTGCTTACGGTAGCGGGGGTGCCGAGCAACACGATCATACTGATGGTCAACCTCTTGGTGGATGGAAAGGGCAATCCGCAGGTCCCGCAGCACGTCGCGGGCTTGATCGCCAAGGCCGCCTCCGCGCCCACATACGGCATATTCCATACGTTGATGGGTACAGGCATCGTCGGCGGCTATATGGACACATTCGAGAATGTCGGCAACGCAACGGCCGAGCTCGCCATTCAGGTCTTGGCCGGGGCTGCTCCACCCCCCGAGCGGATCCACCAGCACTCCGATCGCCAGTTCTTCGTGGATGCCCGGGCGCTCGATCGCTGGAGTCTGCCGCGAGGCAACTTACCTCCGAGCACGATGGTGGAATTCGATAAGGCCTCCATCTGGAACACGCATCGCAAGGAAGTGACCGCGACACTGGCCGCCTTCAGTGTCGTGACGCTCGCCCTGATCATATCGCTCATTCAAGTCCGCAGGCGCGTCAGAGCTGAGGCATACCTAAGGGAGAGTGAGGAGAGGTTGAACTTCGCGGCGGCATCCGGCGGCATTGGCTTGTGGCAGTACGATACAGGCACGTCCCACCTTTGGTCCTCCGAGCACTGCCGGGCAATTTTCGGGCTCCCGCCGGATACAGTCTTGACCACAGATTTCCTTCTGCGCTGTGTGCATCCGGAAGATCGCGGCATCGCAGCGGCCTCCATCCGGGCGGCTACGTACGGACCTCACGCCGAGACCTTGCTCGAATTTCGTATTGTTCGCCCCGACGGACAGATTCGCTCAATTCAAGGGAGAGGACACAGCACGCGGGATGCGAGCGGGAACACGGTCCGCGTCAGCGGCGTCTTTCGAGATCTGACGGCATACCGCGCCGTTCAAAGGGAGGCGAAAGACCTGTCTCGGCGCATCCTCAGCATTCAGGACGAAGAGCGAAAGCGGATCGCGCAGGAGCTTCACGACTCGACGGCGCAACACCTCGCAGCCATCAATCTCAATCTGATGTCCCTGGCGAGCCCCCGCTATTCCGGCGAGCAGCGCGCGTATCTCTTCGCGGAGATCCGACGCTCTCTTACTGCAGCGATGAACGAGCTGCGAACATTTACATATTTGCTGTATCCGCAGGAACTCGCCCATCGTGGCTTGCAGGAAACCCTGACCAACTACATCGAAGGGTTCAGCCAGCGCACCGGGCTGGTTGTCGCGCTGCGTACTGCCGAAAATCTCGATGACCTTCCGCAGTACCTGCAGCAGCCATTGTTGCGCATCGTGCAGGAGTCCTTAGCCAACGTCCACCGTCACGCTGCCGCCTCGCGCGTTTCAGTCAAGCTCCAGCGCAGGGGAAATAGAGTGCATCTCTTGATTGCCGATAATGGCGTTGGCCTGCAAGGTACGCTGCAATTGAAAGGTAATGAAGGCATGGTGCTCCCTCTCGGTGTCGGAATTCCCGGCATGGCGGCACGGGCGCGCCAGATCGGAGGACAGCTCGACGTGCGGAGCAGAGCGACCGGGACTCTCGTGCACGCTTCACTGCCGATCGATGACGATGTGCACAGCCCTGCTGCCGCAACATCCAGCGCACCCAGCCGGAATGGCGCCGAAGCCAAATCGGCTTCTGCGGGGCGTGAACTGGACAGGGCATGGAGGAGGATCGAGCCCCCACATGATCGGCATGAGCAGCAGCGCTCGATTTGATGCCTAGCGGCATTGCTAGGCCATGCCGCCATACATCCGAGGCAATCATCCCTGACGGGCGGCGCCTGAAGCGACAGGCGCTCACTCTGAGCCGCTTCCTGAGCGAACCGATCCGGCTCTGAGGCTTCGTCAGGGTTCCTGAGGTTAAAATTGGGCAGTCGTCCCGATGTTGCGACTCTTCGCTCACATGTGACCGTCTATCCATGACTGGCAGGCGCATTGACGCGCGTGATCGCCTCAATGCTTGCAGAACGCCACAGGAGCAGGGGACGTCTCCATGACAAACAGCATAGTCGAAGCCATCGTCGCATCATTGAGCCCTGAGACCCTCGGCAAACTTGCAGCCGCTTCCGGATTGGATCGCCCTTTGGTCGGGCAGGCCGTCAATGCTGCCGTGCCGGCCATTCTGACGAGCCTCGAGGATCTGGTAACGACACCCGGGGGCGCCAAAAGACTGATGAGTGCCGTGACCGAGCAATCCGGCGACTTGGAGAGCCTCGCCAGCAGTCTTGTCGGCCCCGCGCAAGCCGCGACAACGGGCAATCATCTTCTGTCCACGCTGCTCGGCGGCAGAACACCCAATATCCTTGCATCCGGCATCGCGAACCTGCTTGGCGTGAGCACCAACGCAGTGCAAACGCTGCTGGGGCTGCTCACACCACTCGTTCTTGGCGGCCTCCGGCATGTTCAGAGCGCCAGCGGACTGGATGCTGACGGCCTGGCGAGAATGCTCAGCGAGCAGAGAGAGACTATTGCGGACGCGATCCCCTCCGGCCTTTCAAGCTATATGCGCAAGAGTGGCCTTATCGATGATGGCATTCGATCACGACAAGCCACACGTCCCGAGGACGCCCGACGGGCGCCAGCAGCATTGACGAAGACCCGGAGCCAACCTGATGTCGCAAAGGGCGTGTCGTGGCCCTACTGGATGCTGGCCATTGTGGCACTCGGCGGCCTCCTGTGGGCGCTTCTGCCGAGCCAGGAGGATGGACTTACGGACACTGCTGCCGTGTCTGGCCCTCAGCTCGATCGCTCCATGCTTCTGCCAGGCACGAGCGGCAAGGTTGTCTATATTGCGCGGCCTGAAGGCGGTTGGACGTCCATCGGGCCTTCGCAGAACGACTACGTCAACAGAGTCGTCTTTAGTGCGAGTGGTGAGCCGCTCGGTACGGTGCGCGATCTTCTGGTGGCACGCGATGGCAAGCCTGCGGCAGCGGTCATCGGCGTCGGCCGTTATCTCGGCATTGGCGACAAGATCGTGGCGGTTCCTGTCGGCGCGCTCCGCATCGAGAGGCACGATAGCGGCCCGCGCTTTGTCATAGATCTGGCCAAAGAGACGCTGCAATCGGCTCCGCAGTACGAGAATACACCCACGTCGGGACAGTAGCGGCCTCCATCCGGATGGCGATCGGATGAGATCGCCATCCCATCCGTAGCGGCCCGCCTCAGCAGGTGCAGGATGGCAATAGCGCTGCTGAAATCAGGATTGATTTTTGTCGCCGGCCACATTGCGCTCGTGACGCTCGCTCTCATGCTCTTCGCTGGCGAATAGTCGGTGCCACGCTGATACGCGACCGCGCCAAGCATACTCCTATCTCGCGCATGTGCTCCCAGGCGACGCACATTCATATCTCTCCGGGGAAAGCCTGAGCGCAAACTCGGGTTGCTCCTGATGGGCAGCTCATCCCAGGCAGCTCACAGTGTGGGTGCTTGGATCGACGCCGATCCTGTGAGGATGGAGTACGACATGATCACGAAGCTTATGCAGATGTGCGCTGCTGGTGTGCTGGGCATGGCCATTCTTGGTCAGACCGCAGTTGCTCAGGAGTTCGATAACAAAAAGTTCTTCAATGAGATGTCCAGCCGCGGGGTCAGCACCGGCACGCTCGATCCTGAGAAATTCTTTGAAGAGATGCGCGCGACGGGTGCAAGCGCCCAGAACCGCCTGGATCCTGAGAAGTTCTTCCAGGAGCTGCAGGCACGCGGTGCATCAACGCCGGTGGGCTTCGACGCACGGCGCTTCTTCGACGAGCTGGCTGCGACCGGCGCCAAGGCACCCGATATCGTGAATACCAGCAAGTAACAGGGGCCTCGCACCCACTCTCGGGGTGAAGCAACAGCGGCGCAGCAGAGAGCTGTCTGCCGCCGTTGCTGCTCGTCGCACCTGCAATTCTGCAGCGTCGGCAAGAGCCGGCTTCATGCGAAGGAACGCGCACTATGGGACTCGGAACACCAAGGCCTCTGCACTGCGCGGCAGCCATACTCGCCGCACTTGCCACTGCCTTCATGACCACCGGCAGCTATGGAGGTGAGCAAAAGGCACCTCGGCTGTCGTTCAGTGATGCCATCAAGCGCGCCCTGCCGAGCGTTGTCGGTATTCAGGTGAAGGGTGAGGAGCATATCGAGGAATCGAACGCCTTCTACAATCACCCGGTCGCCCTCGCCGAGGGCGCGCCAGTGCCGAAGCCAAGAACGAGAATCGTGGGATCGATCGGCTCCGGCGTGATCGTCGGTGCGAAGGGGGATTCAGGCTATATCGTCACGAACTTTCATGTGATCGAAGGTGCCGACCGCATCGGGATCAAACTCAATGACGGCCGCGCCTACGAAGCCAAGCTCGTTGGCCGCGATGCGCCAACCGACATTGCCCTTCTTATGGTCGAAGCACGAGGATTGGTGCCGATCCGACTCGGCGGCCGCAAGCCACTCGAGGTTGGCGATCTTGTGATCGCCATCGGCGCTCCCCTCGGCCTCGAATCGACGGCGACGCTCGGCATGATCAGCAATCTGTTTCGATCATCGGTCAACTATCGGAACTTCGAGGGCTACATTCAGCACGACGCCTCGGTCAATCCCGGCAACTCCGGCGGGGCACTTCTCAACACGGACGGCGAGCTCATCGGCATCAATACCGCCATCAAGAGCCCGAGCGGCGGGAATGTGGGTCTGGCGTTCGCGCAACCCATCGGCCTCGCAATGAAGATCGGGGATCAGATCCTGAAGCATGGCCGCGTCCTGCAGGTCCACATCGCCGTCGGCGTCCGCGTCCTGGTTGGCGCAGCTCGCCTGCGGCAGGCCGCCGTCGGGACCCGCGACGCACGTGATGAAATTCACCAGGTCGATCTCGTCCACGTCGCCGTCGCCGTCATCGTCAAACGGGAAGATCGGCGCCGTGATCGTGCCCTTG
>CAUJKI010000320.1 GCA_963205015.1 Pseudomonadota bacterium | reverse complement strand
CGCCATCGCGATACCACGCAGTGCCAGGGCCGGCGCATCCTCGCGCAGGGCAACCCGGTTCAGCGCGCCGAGGAGGTCACCCGTCGCAAGGGCGCGTGCCGCAGCCGTGATCAGTGAGTCCATCGGAATCCCGACGCACTTGTCACTCCCACCCCGTCGATGCCCGGTGCCAAATCTATTGCACGAGCACCAATTGCCCAATGGAGCGTGATGAGATGACGATACATAAGACGGGAACACGTGACGAATGGTTCGCGGCGCGGATCGAGCTGCTTCAGGCTGAAAAAGAGCTGACCCGACGCGGTGATGCACTGGCGCGAAAGCGTCAGGATCTGCCCTGGGTTCGGCTCGATAAAGACTATGTGTTCGATACCGACCAGGGGCAGCAGTCGCTGCGTGATCTGTTCGGCGGGCGCTCGCAACTTCTGGTCTACCATTTCATGTTCGGCCCTGATTGGTCGGCCGGTTGCCCCTCCTGCTCGATGATCGCTACTATGACCACTCTGATCAACGACGCCATTCAACCCCTGCGCCGAATGCAGCCCTTGGGGTGTGAGCCTCTGCTATTCCTGCGCCTCGCCACTCATTGAATGTCGGCCGAGCCCATCAAGTGGCTCGAGTTGGACGGAATGGCGCGCTCCTTCTTCGGAGCGTGGCTCACGTCAGCCGAAATAGGCTTCGTGCACTTCCTTGGTCTTGCCGAGCGCCTCCGGCGTGCCTTGCGCAACCACCCGACCCTTGGCGAGCACATAGCCGTAGTCGGAGATCGCGAGCGTCTGGTGCACGTTCTGCTCGACCAGGAAGACGGTGATACCCTCCTCGTTGATTCGTCGGATGAGCTTGAAATTCTCCTGCACCAAAATCGGCGCAAGACCGAGCGACGGCTCGTCGATCAGGAGCAGCTTCGGCGCCTGCATGAGCCCGCGCCCGATCGAGATCATCGCCTGCTCGCCGCCCGACATGGTGCCGGCAAGTTGCTGCCGGCGCTCGGCGAGGCGTGGGAATATCCTATAGACGCGCTCGAGTCGCTCGGCGATGACGCTGCCTGAGCTTTCCTGATAAGCGCCCATGCGCAGGTTCTCCTCGACGGTGAACTTGGGGAACACGCGACGGCCTTCTGGGATGCAGGCGACGCCGGCTGCGACGACGCGGTGGGTGGGAAGACCGGTCAGATCCACGCCGGCAAATCGGATATGGCCTTTGTTGGGGGGCGTCAGCCCGAGAATGGAGCGGATCAAGGTTGTCTTGCCTGAACCGTTGGAGCCGAGCAGGCACGTGATCGCGCCGGCCGCAGCCGTCAGCGACACGTTGTCAAGCACGTCGGCCCGGTCGTAGGCCGTCGATACCCCATCGACCACGAGTGAATCGCCTGAAGCTTCGCTCATTGCAGTCCCAGATATGCTTCCTGCACCTGTTTGTCGGCGGCGATCATGGCGAACGTCCCATCTGCAATCTTACGTCCGAAATTGAGCACGATACAGCGGTCTGTAATGCGCTCGATGACACCCATTTCGTGCTCGACGATGACGATGCTCAGTTCCTGGATGCGATCGCGGATTTCGAGAATGTCGTCCATGAGCTGCTTGGTCTCGTCGTGGGTCATGCCAGCCGAAGGCTCGTCGAGGAGCAGGAGTTTAGGCCGGCTGATGAGTGCGCGGCAGATCTCGATGCGGCGGCGGTCGATCATCGGGAGGCCGCCGACGGGCTCGAGCATGCGGTCGGCGAGGGGCGCATCGAATACTTCGACCAGCGCCCGCGCCTCTTCGAAGCTCGCTGCGAACTCGGCGCGGAAGGCACCGCGCCGCATGATGTTGAACCACACGCCCTGGCTCAGGCGCTTGTGGTTGCCGATCATAATATTGTCGAAGATCGACAGCGGCAGCGACAGTCGCGATCGCTGGAAGGTGCGGGAGATACCTGCATGATAGACGGCTTGCGGTGTCGAGCGGGTGATGTCGGCGCCGCCGAAGCGCACATTGCCTCCGTCAGCCCCGTAGAGGCCGGTGATCACGTTGAAGAAGGTCGTCTTGCCGGAGCCATTAGGGCCGATAAGGCCGATAATCTCGCCCCGGTACATCTCGAGTTCGAGCTGGTCGAGCGCGACCAGCCCGCCGAAGCGCTTGGTCAGAGCCTGCACAGTGAGCAGGGCGTCGGGCGACGTTTGCGTCATGGCCGCCACCCTGGGAAGTAGTTGCGTACCGAACGCGGCAGCAGCCCATCAGGCCGAAAAAGCAGCACCATGATCACCAGACTCGAAAAGAGTAGGAAACGATACTCCTGAATGACCTGCAGCTTCTCGGGAACGATGACGACGATGATGGTGGCGACCGCCACACCCCAGGGATTGCCGATCCCCCCAAGCAGGAGGATTGAGACGAAGATCAACGAATCGGCGAACGTATAGCTGTTCGGCTGCACGAAACCCGTCACAAATCCCTGCAGGGTGCCGGCAACACCGATCAGGAAGTTACCCAGCAGGAAGGCGGTCACCTTCCAGCGCACAATGTTGAGGCCGAAGCATTGCGCCGCAGTTTCGTCGAGCCGGAGCGCGTCGAGATTGAGCCCGATCCAGGATCGCTCCAGCCGTCGCACGAGGATGAAAGCGCCGACGAGAAGCAGCACGCTTGCGATGAAGTAGGCGAAATAGAATGAGAGCTCCAGGCTGCCGATCTCGATGTTGTTGTTGAACGACCAGCCGAAGAGCACCATGCTCTTGACCTGCAGTCCCTGCGGCCCGCCGAGCAAGTCGTTCACTTCAAGGAATGTCTTGAACAGCAGCGCGAAAGCAATGGTTACGACGGCCGCATAGTGCCCGCGCGTGCGCAGGACCGGCAGCAGCAGCAGGCTGCCGATCAGTGCCGCCATGCCGCCCCCGATCAGCAGCACGAACAGATGCGGGATGCTCGTATGCTCGTTGAGAACAGCCGCGGTGTAGGCGCCGATACCGAAGAACGAGGCACCGGCGAAATTGAGTACGCCGGCAAAGCCGAACTGCAGATTGAGTCCGAGTGTAGCGAGCGTATACAGCAGCACCGTGCACAGCAGAAGCAGCACGAAATGGTCGCCGTGAAAGTACCCGGCAACGACGACCGCCAACCCGACTGCGAGCAGACCAAGCGGGCCTTCCCGCTCGCCGAAGCTTTGGCCCACCGATGCGAACCACCCGAGCCAGTTGGCCATTACCACGGCGGCAATGCCGACTCCGAGCAGGGCGAGGATGGTCGCCTGGTTCTCGACCCGCAGCAGCACGATCAGGTAGACCGTTGCCAGCACAAGGGTCACAGCGCCCGGCAGAATCGACGCCACCGATGTTTTCGATTTACCAGTCATGCGCTCAGACCCGCTCGCTCGTCTTTTCGGGGATGAGCCCGGTCGGCCGCCAAGCCATGATCGCAATCACCACCGCGAACGCAAACACATCCTTGTAGGCGCTGGCGAACGGCAGCGAAACGGCGCCGATGGTCTGCAGCGCGGCAAATAGAAATCCGCCGAGGATGGCGCCATAGATGTTGCCAAGCCCGCCAATGATGGCCGCGCTGAAACCGACCACACCGAGATAGAGGCCGATGCCGAAGTTGATCTCGTTATAGTAGAGGCCATTCATGACTCCGGCGAAAGCCGCCAGCCCCGACCCGATAGCAAAGGTCACCAGCACGATGCGGTTGAAATTGACGCCCATGATCTTGGTCGTTTCTTCATCCTGCGCCACGGCGCGGATGGCAAGGCCGAGCTTGGTCTTGTTGAGCACGAGCTGGAGACAAACGATGACGAGCGCGCCAGCGACGAGCAGGATCACGTTGTCCAGCCGCAGATTGAAGCCACCGAGATTGACGGAGTCCGCCGGCAATAGCCGCGGGAAAGGCTTCGGATTGGCGCCGTCGGGATAGAACAGCCGCACCATCTCGCGCAGCACAGTGCCGATCATGAGTGTGATCAGAAGCGTGTTCAGGGGTGGCGCCGAGCGCAGCGGTAGCACGAAAGCACGGGCGATGACCGCGCCGAGGAATGCCATCGCGCCGATCGCTGCGAGCAGCATGACGAGAAGCTGAACTACGCTCGACTCGATCCCGAGCGCACTCAGCGCGATGAAGGTGGCCAGTGCCGTGAATGCACCGACCGTCAGCACGTCACCGTGACTGAACTTGATGATGTCGAGCACGCCGAAAAACAGCGTGAAGCCCACTGCGACCAATGCATACATCATGCCGAGCATCAGCCCGTTCATGACGTACTGGGCCAGAAGCCCCAAATCCATGATGCCATGCCCCCGTCCGGACAGAATGCGGGCACGGGGAGGCCTGCCGGGCCTCCCCGCCCTTCTCGTATCGTCTACTTCTGCCCCGGCAGTTTACGCTTGCCCTGAGCGTACTCGCTGTCCTCCCAGACTACCCACTGGCCGTCTTGCACCACGTAGGCGGTGATGATGGGCACCGTGTTCTGACCGTGATCGTCAAACGTGATCTCGCCGACGATCGAGTTCGCCTTGCTCGTCTTGTTCAGGGCCTCCTGTACCTTCTTCCGATCCGGTCCGTGCGCCTCGATGGCGTCGAGGATCAGATTCATTGCAGCGAAGGCGAAGGCACCATAGGCCTCGGGCGGATTCGGGTAGTTCTGCGCATTGTACTTCTCGAGGAAGAACTTGCCGCCCGGCAGCCGCTCGGCCGGTGCACCTTCCAGGAAGGAAAGCGAGCCTTCGGCGAGCTTGCCCAGACCTTGGATGTAAGCATCGGACTTGATGCCCGAGGTGCCGTCGAGCACGATGTTGTTGAGGCCGAGGCGGTCCATCTGTGCGCGGATGCGCACGCCGATCGGTGTCAGGCCGCCGAAGTAGATGACCTCGGGGTTGAGCGACTTGATCTGGGTCAGCTCGGCGGTGAAGTCCTGCTGGTCGGAGGTCACGCCGAACGAGCCGAGAATCGTCCCGCCGGCTTTGCTGAGCGCTTCGCCAAAATACTTGAAGTGCCCCTTGCCGTAGTCGGTGGTGTCGTGGATCACCGCAAAGCGCTTGTATCCGAGCTTTGTCAGAAGCGAGGCATTGAGCTCGTTCTGATTGATCATCGTGCCGTTGACGCGATGCACCTCGGGATACTTGTTACGATAGGTGATGTCAGGCAGAACGGCGCCCCACACGACCACCGGCAGGCGGAACTTGTGGTAGGTGTCGACGGTAGCGATGGCGACCGCCGAGCAATAGTGTGTCGCGGCAGCGATGATCTCGCGGTCGGCGGCGAGCTTGGTGGCTACTTGCACACCGATGTTCGGCTTGCATTCGTCGTCGAGAGCAACCATCTCGTATTCGTATTTTGCCTTGGAATCGGCGTTTCTCAGCCGCACGGCAAGATCGGCCGAATTGCGGCCACCGAGGCCGTTGGCCGAAGTGCCGCCGGTGAGAGAGCCGATGAATCCGACTTTCACCTTGTCCTTGGCGGTGGTTGGACCGTGGCTTGCCGAAAGCGCCAATAGCCCTACCGCTACAGCCGCCAGAATATCTAACTTCTTCATGTTTCCTCCCACCGCCCTGGCTCTGGGCTTGAACCAACTGCTTCTGATTCGTTTTCGCGGTACCGAGATCTGGGCCGTGCTCCAAGACCACGCGGGCTCGCTGCGCGGACCAGGGGTGCAAGTCTAGGATCGGGTAGACGAATGCACAACCCATAGCGTGGTGCATCAGGGGAAGGCAGATGCAACCCCTCTAGCGCATTTGCTCGTTTGTTTCGCCACTTTGGCTCCGGGTTCGGCATCCGGTCTCCAACCGTTTTCGCGAAGAGCGTGCTCCGTGGCGACATAGCCATCGGCAACATCTTCAGCGATGGGAGGCATCATGAAGCGGTTCGTGGAGGGCGCCGACAGGGATCAGCCGACCTTGTTTCCCGAGTGCCTTGAGGACTGGATCGACGAGAACAATCCAGTGCGAGTGATCGACGTGTTCGTCGACAACTTGGATCTGACCGACCTCGACTTCGCGGGCGTCGATCCGCAATCGATCGGCCGCCCATCGTATCATCCGGCAGTACTGCTCAAGATCTACAGCTACGGCTATCTCAACGCCGTGCAGTCGAGCTGCCGACTGGAGCGTGAGGCCAACCGTAACGTCGAGGTGATGTGGATGACGCGGCGCCTCGCGCCCGACCACAAGACGATTGCCGACTTCCGCAAAGACAACGGATCTGCGATCCGCAAGGTGTGCGCTCGTTTCGTCGAGCTGTGTCGCCGGGAGAGGTGCAGCGGGTTACCCGTAATACGCTATGACCCGACAGGACTGGCCGAGATACTGGGCCCCGGCTTCGTACCCGTCAGTTCGGTGCGCCATCCTCACCGCACGCCGTGGGACGCTCCGCAATCATTCCAGTTCAGCGTTTTCAGGCGGTCGCCGGAGGCGTGGTGACGAACGCCGCCCATTGTTGTCTGCTATCGCGCCCGAACATCGCTCGGAGTGAACCAGACTTCTGCTTCTGGCCCTAAGCTGTCCTAAGCAGTTGCAGTATGCATGGCACTCGATCGAACGCACGGCAGGGTTAAGCGGTCATGCTGTTTCGGTTAGTTTGCGCGACGGCTTCGCTGCGATCGACGGCAGCTGTTCCTCTTTGAACAGACATACCGCACCTCTCGAGATCGGCCAGAAATGCAAATAGGCGACTATCTAAGCGGCTGCGAACGGATCGATGCGCAGTCGCACGATTGCGCCTAAGCATTGTGGCCAAGCAGCGCGGAGATCTCTTGAGCGGCGCTCCGAACATGGGGGCCGAGTAGTTTGACGGAGGCCTGAGATACGCGGACGCCCGGGCAAGTCACGCCGATGGCTGCCACGGCCCGATTGCGATGATCAAGCAACGGTGCAGCGATGCCATTTACGCCCTCGCGCCACTCTCCGCTGTTTAGCGCCAAGCCGGTCTTGCGGATGTTGGCAAATTCAGCCGCCAGCCTCTTGCCGCTCGTAATGGTCATCTTGCTGAAGCGCTGAAGATCGCAATTATACAATCGCTCCAGTGTTTCCGGGGCCGCGAAGGCGAGCAATGCCTTGCCGGTTGCCACCGCGTGCGCAGGCGCACGCCCGCCGATGCGAGAGTACGCGGGAATTTGCTGCGGGCTATCCAGCTTATCAATATAGATAACGTCCAGACCGTCGAGTATGGCGAGATGGACTGTCTCGAGAGTGTCGCGTGCGAGCTTTTCAAGCAGTGGGCGTGCGAGAGAGCGCACATCCAATCGATCGGCAACGAGCTCGCCGTATTCCCACAAGCGCATCGTGCACGAATAGCGTCCCGTCTCAGCCTCACGTCGCACGTATCTCAACTCGACGAGCGTCTGCAGGATACGATGAACATTACTCTTGAGGAGCCCGGTTGCGCTCGCCAGATCCGTGATCCCGCGCGGCTGCTGACTTTCGGCGAGTATCTCGAGTAGGCGCATGCCCTTGACCAGCGTCCGGTCGAATTGCGGCTCCTCGGCACTCGGAGCGGCGGACCGACGCGGTGAATTTTCGCGCACACTGCCTCCAAAATCGCACATCGCCCGCAGTTGACAGCGAGCGCACGAAGTCTCTAGAGTTCTATTATCAAGATCGTTGTTCTGAATAACAGAACATGCAATTCTCCGCAAGGCAAAAATGCGCAGAGGTTACATTGACGCGGCTAGGCTTGGAGACAGGCGCGCTTACCTCGATCGCGAGAGATACGCTCGCGACGACGCGCGCGATTGAATCGACGGCTGTAAATACGTTCGGCTTGTCGGACGAGCCGCCGGTTTTTGCGCGAGGAGAAGGCGCCTTACTCTTCGATGAGCGGGGCGCCCGCTGGATTGACCTCGTCTGCGGATCGTCCGTCACCAATCTGGGACACGGCAACGCGCGCATTGCCGACGCCATTCGCTCCATACTCGATACAGGTATTCTCCACACCGGGACGAGACTGCCGTCGCCGCCGCGCGCAGCCCTCTATGAAGCGTTGGTGGAACTAGCGCCTGATGACCTTGATGTAGTGCACCTTGCCAACTCGGGCTCTGAAGCGATTGAAATCGCACTCAAGGCAGCTCAGCACGCAACCGGGCGAAGCGAGGTCGTCGCATTCTTCGGTGCGTATCACGGCAGAACGCGCGGGGCCCTTTCCGTTACCGCATCAGCACGAGCTCGCGCTGCATTTCGTCCATTCGATACCGCCGTTCACTTCATGCCGTATCCCTATGGCTTGCGACCACCAATTCCAGGTCACAGCCAACATACGATTGGCGATGCGTGTCTTGCCTATCTCGACGATGCGCTGAGCAATCCGTTCTCTGGGATTGCGCCGTCTGCACTCATCGTAGAAGCGGTGCAGGGCGTTGCTGGCGTCGTGATTCCACCGCTCGGCTTTCTCAAAGGCCTGAGACGCATTTGCGATCAACACGGCATCGTGATGATCCTCGATGAGATCTGGAACGGCTTCGGCCGCAGCGGCTTGTGGTTTGCCTTCGAAAGAGATGAGGTCACGCCCGATCTCGTCGTATTCGGAAAGGCTCTGTCGGGCTCATTACCGCTTTCGGGCGTCGTGGGTCGGCCAGAGCTACTGAAGAAGTGGGCGCCAGGCACCCACACAAGCACGTTCCAAGGCAATCCTCTCGCTTGTGCGGCGGCCGTCGCCAGCATCGACGATATCAAGTCCCGGCGGCTGCTGGAGAGAACTCGCGACCAGATCGAACCCGCCCTCATCGAGTTTGGTGCGCGGATCGAGCCAATCGGCGGCGTTGCGGAGACTCGATGCCTCGGAGCGCAAGCCGGCATCGAACTTATCACACATGACGGAGCGCCCGACCAAAGCCGTGTGCGCGCGGTTCAAGCACGCTGCCTTCGCGATGGGGTGCTCGTCTACGGCGGCGGATGGCACAGCAACGTCCTTATGCTTGTCCCACCCCTGGTCATAACGGCCGAGGAGCTAGCGGAAGGATTGGGAACCGTGGAATGCGCACTTAGGGCAAGCGGATGAACGACATGCAATCGAGCTTGCCTCCCCTGCTGACCTTTAGTGATGTCGGGAAAAGCTATCAGGCTCTCAATGGGATAGCATACCAAGCCATTCGCGGTTTCAATCTTGATATCACGGAGGGTGACTTCTTCTGCCTCCTAGGGCCGACTGGATGTGGTAAAACCACCATATTGAGCATGTTGGCGGGCTTTGAAATGCCCACGAGCGGCTCGATACGATTGGCTGGCGAGACCATTCAGGGCACGAGTGCGGATCGCGGCGTCGTCTTTCAGAGCCACGACTCGCTCTATCCGTGGCTCACTGCGCTCGAGAACGTCGAGTTTGGCTTGCGCATGCGCGGCGTGGACAAGGCAACGCGCCGCGAGCGGGCCATACAGCAGCTCCGGATTGTTGGGCTCGCTGGCCAGGAGAAGAAGCACCCTCAGGAACTTTCGGGTGGCATGAAGCAGCGCATTCAGATTGCGCGCGTTCTCGCCAATCGGCCCAAGATCCTGCTCATGGACGAGCCGTTCGCTGCATTGGATGCTCAGACACGCAACTTGATGCAGCAAGAGCTCAGGCGGATCTGGCTCGAGGATCGCGTGTCCGTGCTGTTCATCACGCATGACATCGATGAGGCCGTTACGCTCGGCACGCACATCGGCGTGATGCAGGCCGGCCCGGCCTCAAACCTCAAGGGCATCGTTCGCGTTGAGATCGACGGCGAGCGAGAGCGCACGCAGTCCTCTTTCATCGAGCACTATCGACAGGTCCACGCCATGATCCGCGATGAAGTCGACAAGTCGCGCCGCCATGAGCTCTCGCAAAGCGCAGGCGCATGAACAACGGGACCCTTCACAAAGTACTCACGCACTACGTGCCATACCTGCTCGGCTTCGCATTGTTGTTCGCGACTTGGCACATCGTTGCGGTCTACTCATTCAAGTCGGTGCTTTTCCCGCCTCCGCTGGCCGTGCTTCGCAAGGCAGCCGAGCTCACTGCAAGCGGCGTGCTGATCGAGCAGGCATCGGTTAGCTTGGCACGCATCGCCGCAGGATTTCTGCTCGGTGTGTCGATCGGAATTCCGATCGGGCTTCTGATGGGAAGCTTCTCGTTCCTGAAGAAGCTACTAGAGCCCTTCACGGAATTCCTGCGCTTTATCCCATCGGTCGCGTTGATCAGCGTCGCGGTGATTTGGTTTGGGATAGGCGAGGAATCCAAGATCTTCCTTATCGCTTACGGGACAGTATTCATTGTCATTCTGAATACCGCGGCGGGCGTTCTATCAATCCATCCCGATAAGTTGCGTGCCGCTCGCACGCTCGGAGCCTCGCCGCGCCAGATCTTCTTCTTTGTCGCCCTGCCTGCCGCGATGCCGGAGATCCTTACGGGTCTGCGGATCGCCATGGGCAATTCGTTCACGACCATCGTCGCGGCGGAAATGATCGCAGCGGATCGCGGGCTCGGTCAGATGCTGTGGACAGGTCGCCTGTTCATGCTGATCGAAGAAATCTTCGTTTCACTGCTGGTTCTTGGCCTAGCTGGCTTCGCCGCTGACCGGCTCTTTCGTGTCGCAATCACAAAGTTTGGCGGAAAGTACTCTGTCGTAGCTTGAGGAGAACTGTCGATGCTTACTGGAAGTCGAGTCCCGAGGCGCGCGGTACGCGTTCTAGCTGCCGCTGCAGTGACGATTGCAGCACTGGTCTCAGCCGGCGCTGCTGACGCGCAGACCAAGATGACGATCACCGCAGGCGTGGATCCGAGCTTCGCTGCGTTCTACGTCGCCAAGGAAGGCGGCATCTTCCAAAAGAACGGCCTCGACGTGTCGCTGCGCACGGGCCCATCGGGATCCAGCCTCGTGCCGCTACTGATCGGCGGTGAGTCTCAGGCCGCTCAGGGTGCTGAAGGCGCCGGAGTTTCGAATTTTAATGTCTCGAACGGCAAAGTCGTTTTCGTCGGCGAGACGGCTTATCTTGGCAAATTCTATGCGCTCGTCGGCCGCCAAGACATCAAGTCCATCGATGAGCTCAAAGGCAAGAAGATCGGTGTCAGCGTAGGCACCGGAGGAGAATTGTTCTGGGTCGCCCTGTCTAACAAGTTGAACCTCAAGGCTGAGGACTACAAGCGTGTTCAAGTGGACGCGCCTGAAATGGTGGCGGCGTTCGAGCGTGGCGACATCGACGCGTTCTCTGTCTGGGAGCCTTGGATTACCCGTTCCAGCAAAGCGCTCGGGTCAAAGATGCGCATCATCCAGGATGGTCAGGGCATCTATGGAACGCGCTCTATGACCTATATGAACCGAGACTGGGTCGAAAAGAACCCTGAGGCTACACGAGCCTTCATTAAGTCGCTCAAGGAAGCCATGGACGTCGTCACTGCCAATCCGTCCGCTGCTGCGAAGCTCGTCGCATCGACGCTCAAGATGGAACAAGATCTGGTTCAGTCGCTCTTCGAGAAGCTCGATTGGCGCTTCCACATCGACCAAGCCACGATCGATGCGTTCGCTCTTGCTGAGCAGCAACTCGAGCAATCCAAGAAGCTGACGAAGCCGCTCGACTACAAGTCCTTCATCGTCGACAGCTACCTCAAAGAGATTGTGCCCGGGAACGTCTCGTACAAGACGCCAAGATGATTGGAGCCGTCGGAGACGACTGGGAGTGCCTCCGACGGACCACTGTGCTGAGCCAATCCAACATAGGGTGAATACGATGCAACGCCGAGTTGTCGCGACGAGCGACGCGCCGAGATCAACGTCTCCGGTCTCACAAGCTACCGCCGGTGGCGGATTGGTGTTCGTGGGCGGTCAGATGCCGAGAGACCTTTCCTCGGGGCAGATTGTCGAAGGCACCGAGGCTCAAGCTCAACTCTCTATGGCTCACTGTCTAAAGATTCTCGCCGCTGCGGGCTCCTCGCCAGAGCGCGTCATGCTGGTCACCGTGTACATGACCGATCTGTCAGGGAAACATGCGGTCAATCGGGTCTTCAAAGAGATATGGCCTGTCGATCCACCGGCGCGCAACTTGGTCGAAGTCGCTGCCATTGGGGAAGGCTGCAAGGTTGAGTTCGCGCTTGTTGCGCTGAGTGGTCGCGAGGCTTCACGGTGAGCCAGAGAACTGACAGATTCGGAAATGTAATCGATCCCGTGGCGGGCTATGCACCGGGCCTCATACTGAGCGATTCGCTCGCTCACATACGGAGGCGCAGGCACGCACTGACTGTTCTCTCGAGCACGCTCTCCGCTCGTGGGTGGGACGGCATTTACAATTTCACCGGCCATAGCCGTCAGTATGTGCTCGCGGAAGCTGGTCTCTCGCCTTCAGACGCCGAGGAATGGGTCGGCCAGTCCGTATTCGAGCGAGAGCTTAGGACACGCGCCCTCACGCACATGGGCGGCGACGACACTATGTCGACGGGTACATTTAATCGATCGTCGGCCTGCATCGTAGCCACAGCACTTGCGTTGGCTCAGCCCGGCGAAGTGATCGCATCAATCGCACCCGGTCGCCGCTCTCACACATCCATTCATCAGGCTGCGCAACTTTGCGGCGCACGGCTCATCGAGTTCGACCCCGATGATCCTCACGATTGGGTGGAATGGCAAGACTGCCCACTTGTGATGATCACGCGGGTAACCAGCGAAATTGATGTCATTCCCGAGACCCGCGTTGCCTCGATCGTCAGCAAGGCAAAGAAGGCCGGCAAATTGACTTTCATCGACGACGCATATGGAGCACAGCTCGCCCCAGTCGTATTAGGCCAGAGACGCGCCCTTGCAATGGGCGCCAATCTCGCGGTGACGAGTTGCGATAAGGCGGGGCTTGCTGGCCCCAGGGGCGGGCTTCTCGTTGGTTGCGCAGACCTTGTTGATCGCATTGTAGCTAAAGCCAGCGAGATTGGCCTCGAGGCGCGCGCGCCAGTCGCTCTCGGCATCCTCGCAGCACTGCGCTGCTTCAGTGAGGAAGAGCTGAAAGCCGATTGCGCGGTGGCTCAGTCGCTTTACGCGAGCCTCGCCGAGCGCTTAGGTGAGGAATACCTGATATCCACCGTTATGGGGCCGACAATTCCCGAAGAGCAAGCTGTTCTACTCGTATTGGAGCGGGCTCGCGTGGGCGAGACGAAGCTCGCACCTTGTGAGGTCACCTGCATCATAGCTTCGCATCTCATGCGCAAACACGGCTTTCTCACAAGCAATGTAGCTGAACGTCCAGGCGCACGAGTATCGCTGCGTCTGCGCACGGTCGCTAAGGAGATCAAACGCTTCGGCGGCGTAGATGCTGTCGCGGACGCTGTTGTGGAGGCGGTGGATCAGACAGCCGCTCAGCTCCAAGACCTTGCCTCGGCGCGCGAGCTCATCTTTGGCACCTGAGACGACAACGCCCTAATCCAACACTCGCCCGACCTGGCAATGAGCGACCGACAGCATGAGCATAGACGACCAGACTAAGCACTTCAGAATTGGCGTTGATATCGGCGGCACGTTCACGGATGTGGTTCTGTTCGACACGCGCAGCGGACAAACGTCCTCCCTGA
>CAUJKI010000319.1 GCA_963205015.1 Pseudomonadota bacterium | reverse complement strand
GGGTGGACCGCTATGCGCCGCGCTGGTTCCGGCCGTATGCACGCCTCGCCCGGTTCGATCGGCCGATCGGCTCCTGGCTGCTGATGTTTCCGTGCTGGTGGGCATTGGCACTTGCGGAGCACGCAAATGGCGCCGCTTATCCGTCGCTGTGGTTTCTGACGCTGTTCGCGGTCGGCGCGATCGCGATGCGCGGCGCTGGATGCACCTACAATGACATCGTCGATCGGGATATTGATATGGGCGTCGCGCGCACGCGTGGCCGGCCCATCCCCTCGGGTGAGGTCAGCGCCAAGGCTGCCGCGGCGTTCATGTTGCTACTGTGCCTGATCGGGCTCGCCGTCCTGCTCCAGTTCAACTGGTATACGGTCGTGCTCGGGGCGTCGTCGCTACTGCTTGTGGCGATCTATCCTTTCATGAAGCGCGTCACCAACTGGCCGCAGCTCGTGCTCGGGTTGACGTTCAAATGGGGAGCGCTGGTCGGCTGGACAGCGGCGCGCGGCACGCTCGAGTGGCCGGCGGTTCTGCTCTATGTCGGCTGCATCACGTGGACGATCGGATACGACACGCTCTACGCGCACCAGGACAAGGAGGACGACCTCACTCTCGGCCTCGGATCCACCGCGCTCCGTTTCGGCGAGAACACCAAGCCTTGGGTCAGCGGCCTCTACGCCTTCGCGATAGCCGCGTGGGTGTGGGCCGCATGGATCGTCGAGGTCGGGGCGATCGGGATGATCGGGCTCGCCGCCGCAGCGCTCCACATGGTCTGGCAGGTGGCGACGCTCGACATCTCCGACCCCGTCAATTGCCTCAAGCGCTTCAAGTCGAACCGCGACCTCGGCTGGCTGGTCTTTGCGGGCTTCGTCGCCGATATGGCGCTCGCAGCCGCGCGTGCCGGATGAACGGGTCGGGGCGCCGCCCGTAGCCCCAAAATCAGGCTTGGCGGGATTTCCTGTCATGTGTACCGACTAAGCATCGTTCGACCGCCAGCGCCGAGGTGCCAGCCATGACCGATCTGAAACCCCGTCAGCTTCTCCACCTCGTCTTCGGCGGCGAGCTCTCCGACCTCGGCAAGCACGAGTTCGCCGACCTCGAGAAGCTCGACATCATCGGCATCTACCCGAACTACGCCGAGGCCTACAAAGCCTGGAAAGCGGCCGCCCAGAAGACGGTAGACAACGCCCAGATGCGCTATTTCATCGTCCACATGCACCGCCTGCTTGATCCCGTCGAAAACCCGCCGCCGAAGGGGTGAGGCCGCCCGCATCGGTTGGGTGAGTGATTGGCGCGATTCAGCCGAAGACATCTTCGTGCCAATAGGCGTTCTTTCTGCGGAACCAGGAGAATTTCTTGCGATCGAAGACCGCGAGCTGACGAAGATCGACGCCATACCGATGAAAAAGGGCAATAATCTCGCGTAGGTCATTCGCATCGACGGCAGTCGCGTTCACCTTAATGTACAACGTGCTCCCGCGGCCCTTGTAGCTATCGACCGAGGATATCTTGTCGAGCCAGGCGAAGAACGCCGCTTCGTCGCCGTCCGAGAAATACATGACGCTCGTCGCCTCGAGCACGATAAATTCCGCTTCCTTGCCCATCTGCTTGCCTCTCTCTAATGCCGTGCGAGCGGCCCATTCTAAACGGACATGCATTAAAATGGATGGCGCCGCTGAAGGCGGCGGAGGCTGCCATGCGGCGCCGCGCCTTGCATCGCGCTGTCCGCCGGTCTAGCACTACGGCCAATCCATTCAGCATCCTGGCAACGGACGGCGGTTCCCCATGGCGACGCATAACCTGCTCCTCCTTCCTGGCGACGGCATTGGCCCCGAGGTCATGGCCGAGGTCGACCGCTTCATCTCCTTCCTCGCCAAGAAGTCCAAGGCCGAGTTCCGCATCGAGCAGGCGCTCTGCGGTGGCGTTTCAATCGACAAGCATGGCACGCCGCTGACCGATGAGGTCCTCGCCAAGGCCAAGGCAGCGGACGCCATCATCTTCGGCTCGGTCGGTGGGCCGAAGTGGGACAAGGTCGCCTACGAAATCCGCCCCGAGGCCGGCTTGCTGCGGCTCAGGAAGGAGTTGGACCTCTTCGCCAACCTGCGTCCGGCGATTTGCTACCCGGCGCTTGCCGAGGCCTCGAGCTTGAAGCGTGAGCTTGTCGAAGGCCTCGACATCCTCATCCTGCGCGAGCTGACCGGCGGCACGTACTTCGGCGAGCCGAAGGAGATCGTGACGCTCGAGAACGGTCAGAAGCGCGCCGTCGATACGACGGTGTATCAGACCTACGAGATCGAGCGCATCGCCCGCGTCGCCTTCGATCTGGCGCGCAAGCGCAGCAACAAGGTGCACTCTGCCGAGAAGCGCAACGTCATGAAGACGGGCGTGCTTTGGAACCAGGTCGTGACGGCCGTCCATCAGGCGGAGGCCAAGGACGTCGAGCTGCAGCACATCCTCGCCGATGCTTGCGCCATGCAGCTCGTGCGCAACCCGAAGCAGTTCGACGTCATCGTCTGCGACAATCTCTTCGGTGACATGCTTTCCGACGAAGCAGCGATGCTCGCTGGATCGCTCGGAATGCTGCCCTCTGCTTCACTCGGTGCGCCCGATCCAAAGACTGGTATTCCCAAGGCGCTCTACGAGCCGATCCACGGTTCGGCCCCCGATATCGCCGGCAAGGGCATCGCCAACCCGATTGCTCAGCTCGCCTCGTTCGGGATGGCGATGCGTTACTCGTGCAGCATGATCAAGGAAGCGGACCTGCTGGACAAGGCGATCGCCAACACGCTCGCCCAGGGCTATCGCACCGCCGACATCATGCAGCCGAACATGCGCAGCGTCGGCACGACCGAGATGGGTAAGGCCATCCTCACCGAGATGGAGCGTCTGATCGGCTGAAGTCCGGGAGGCCCTCGGGAGGTCTGGCGTCGGGAGGGGAAAAGGAGGCATCATGCCCGCAGCATCCCCTTTCACGCCGTCGAGCGACGCCGTCGCATGGTCTCCCGCCGGCCCCGATCGCCAGAACTGGCGCGACATCTACTTCACCTCACGCGACGGCCTCCGTCTCTACGCGCGCCACTATCCCGCGCCGGGCTCCCGCTTGCGCCCGGTGCTCTGCCTCGCCGGCCTCACGCGCAACAGCCGCGATTTCCATCATCTTGCGGGCGTACTCTCAAGTCCGGACCAGCCCGCGCCGCGTCACGTCTACACGATCGACTATCGCGGGCGCGGCCTCTCGGCTTTCGATCCGGACTGGCGCAACTATCAGGTCCTGAACGAGCTGCTCGATGTGCTCGATTTCATGACCATCGAAGGCCTCAGCGATACCGCGATCGTCGGCACCTCGCGGGGCGGCATCCTGGCCATGATCATGGCGGCGGTGCGCCCGGGCAATAGCGGCGCCGCGGAGCTCAACGACATCGGACCGCTGATCGAGCGCGAAGGCCTGCTCAGGAGCGTCAGCTACGTCGGGCGCCTCCCGCTG
>CAUJKI010000318.1 GCA_963205015.1 Pseudomonadota bacterium | reverse complement strand
AGCGAATGACCCGTGCCGATCAATGAATACGGCCGCCGCCGTCCAGGACCCAATGGCCCTTTGGCGAAAGGCGCCAAGTGTCCTCGACACCATTCAGGGATACGAACCCGTTGCGCCACAGGCTCGTGACAATGCCTCGATGGGCCGGCTGAATATCGAGATGGCGCAGCGGTGCTTTCGAAAGAATTCGCAGCAACCGCAGTTCAACGGATGACAACCTATGCACACAAGGCCTCCCGACAAGATTACAGTCCCAATCTTATGCCCCGCGTCTTTTGCGAAACTTGCCCATCGCCCAGGAGGGCTGTCGGTCGGATCAGCTTCACGAAAGCCTAGTCGCGCAAATTGCGCACGTGGTCAGAATGATCACGCTCTCGCGAACGATCGCATGCTCATGAGGAGCACATGGTCATGACCATTGCCTATACCAGTGAAGCACTTCTGTCTGGCCTCGGGCGCAACGCTGTCGAGCAAATTACCGAGAATTTGAATCAGGCACTCAGGGCATTGGAGCTCGCGCCACGTGCGAGCACCGATTTTACACCTCATCCGCTCGTGGTGGTACGCGCCGAGATCGAGAATGCGAAGCGGTATCTTCGTATCGCAGTCTCCGTTGATCGAGACGGCGCGGCCGGACCAGATAATGTCGCGATACCGGGATCGGTTATTTGCAGCTCCCGCCGCGCGACGCCACGCGCTAGCCTGCATTTCTCACGGCCGTGCTGACGTGGTGTCGTTTGACGATCCCTGTGGAGCCGCTGGTCTCGGCGGTCGTTTGGCCGAGGAAGGTCGCTGCCGCCGTTCAGGCAGCGCGGGCAGGTGCGACGATGATCCTCTGCTGTTGACGTCCGGGCTCTGGGAGCGGCTCTGCCGCGTTGGCCTATAATCGCCGTGAGGCCAGCTCGAAGACCTCGCGCTCCGGGCAGGCGGATGCGAAGGCAAGTTTCACGCGCCTGACGCTGATCGTGACCAGCGCGCCGATCTTGAGCAGCTTCAGCCGGATGGTGCCGCAGGTCGCCACCGCGAGCTTGGTGCCGGCAAGGCCGATGCGCCTGACTGCGCACAGGAGCACGTAAGCGAACGATGCGAGCCAGAGGCGCAGTTGGTTGGCGCGCATGGTCGGCGCCGGCGTCCGGTCGGCGAACAGATCGCCCTGGCATTCCTTTAGGCGGTTCTCCATTTCGCCGCGCTGGCAGTACACGTCCTCGTAGAGGAAGCGCGCCGGTCCGTGCGCGGCGTGGATGTTGGTCACGATGAAGCGCGGGTTGGCGCCGCCGTTGGTCCATTCCGCCTTGCCGATGATGCGCCGCTTCGTGCTCCAGCTCCGGCGCGTACGATAGGCGAAGTCGGCGAAGACGCGCGCCGGCTGGCCGGTCCGTTTGGCGCGGCGCTTGGCCTTGCGCATCTCCGGCGCGAGCTTGACGACAAGGCGGTTGTTGCCGGCGAGACCGAGCACGTACTGCACATCATTGGTCTCGCACCACGTCATCAGGTCGTCGCGGCAAAAGCCGCTGTCGGCGCGAACCACGATGGTCGTCCTGGGCCAGCGAGCGCGGATTTGTGCGACGATGCGGGCGACTTCCGTCACGCTGCCATCGGCAGCATCGCCGCTCGATGACCTGAGCTTTGCCGCCAGCAGATGCCGGCCGCAGAAGATGTACAGAGGCAGATAACAGTAACAATCGTAGTAGCCGTGGAAATGCCGGCCCTCCTGATCGCCGTAGACCGGATCGTCGGTGGCATCGAGGTCGAGCACGATGCGCGGCGGCGGCTCGCGGTGGGCTTCGAGGAAGAGGTCGACGAACAACCGCTCGATCGCCTGCGGATCATGGTCGAGCTTGTGATGGCGATCCCGGCCGATCTTGCACGCGTGCTCCAGTCGATTGAGCGTCGACTTGCCGGCGAGCCGTACGCCCGGCTTATCGAGCACGGCTGAGAGTGCGGGATCGTCGCGCAGCGCATCGTGATCGATCAGGTCCTCGTGCCCGAGCGCGATGCCGAATATGCGCTGGCGTAGCAGGTCGGCGACCGAATGGCGGACGGCGTCGGCAACGCGCAGATCGGTGAAGCAACTCGCGAGGCGGCGGCCGAGCCCGGTGACCCGGTCGGCCGCAGCGAGCAGCACGGCGCCACCGTTGGACGTGATGGCGCCGCCGTCGAAAGCGCCCACAAGTTTGCGGCCGCCCGACCTTCCCAAATCAAGCTCGGCCTGATTACACTGTGTCGGCATCGGGGAGAAACTCCTGCGAAGATCAAGGCTTTGTCGCAGAAGCACTTTCTCTGAGTCGGAGCCCCGATGCGCATCACATGCGTGAGAAGTTCAGGCTAGACTGCATCGCCGGCGGCAAATGGAGCTGGAAGAAATTCTTCGGCGCCGTAGCTGGAGGCGCCGCAACAGGTGGCGCGGGCGGCCTGGCCGCCGGTGGTGTTGGCGCCGGTCCCGGCGCCATCGGTGGTGGATTGTTGGGAGGCATCGGGTACTGCATCGGCGAAATCATCGACTGAGGACCGCACGGCGTCCCCCCCGAGCCGGCCGGTTTTCCGGCTGGCTCTTCTCGTCGGACGATCCCGCCCCCGCAACCTTCAGCGCATCGTCCGGCCGTCACTGCAGTTCAGGTGTGATTGGGCTCACAGCCCGAGAATTCACCTCATGCCAAAGTCCAAGAGTAACCGGCATCGAC
>CAUJKI010000317.1 GCA_963205015.1 Pseudomonadota bacterium | reverse complement strand
TTCGGCGAGATTGTCAGCCATGGGTATCTCTACCTGTACATGCTTGCCGGCTTCCATGCAGCGTATCGCTTGTGCCGCATGCAATGGAGTCGGCGAAGCGATGATGGCCGCTGCAATACCGGGTTGGCTCAGCGCTTCGTCCAGGTTCGTGGTCCAATGCGGGATATTGCGCTCAAGCGCCAGTTTGCTGGTGTCGTCCGGAACTCCGCCGCAAAGACTGCCCACCTCGACACCCTCAATGCACGCAATGGCGTCCAAGTGCTTGCGCGTGAAGGCGCCTTCGCCAACCATTAGTATCTTCATGTCAGGTGACGGGGATTAACGGTTCTCCAGAACAATGAGCCCTGCCGCCGTGTTGGAGACAGGGATGTGGTAGTGGCGGTAGACTTCCTTCACATTCACACCAAGCGCGCCGCGCATGATGAGCCACATAATCAGTTCGATGCCTTCTGCGCCGGCGTCGCGCATATAGTCGACGTGCGTGAGATCGACGAGGCGTTGCGGATTGGCGGTGAGGTCGTCGAGGAAGGCGGTGTCCCACTCTCGATTGATGAGACCGGCGCGCTCGCCATGGATTTGATGCGACATGCCTCCGGTGCCGAGCACGACGACCTTGATGTCTTTCTCGTAGGAGGCGATCGCGCGGCCGAGCGCCTGGCCCAGGACGAAACAGCGGCGGCCACTCGGCTGCGGGTAGAGAACGACGTTGACCTCGATCGGCACGACCTGACACGGCCATTTGACCGGCTGGCCGCATGTAATCGTGAGCGGAACAGTGAGGCCGTGATCGACCTCGAGTTCGTTCATAATCGTGAGATCGAAGTCTTCGACAATGAGCGACTCGGCGAGATGCCAAGCGAAATCGGAATCGCCCTTAACAACCGGCACGGGGCGTGGGCCCCAGCCCTCGTCTGCGGGCTTGAATTCTTCGCCCACGCCGATGGCGAACGTCGGAATCGAGGCGGGCGACATGGCGACACAGTGATCGTTGTAGATCACAATAGCGACGTCGGGTCGGTTTTTCTCCATCCAAACGCGGACGGGGCCGTAACCGTCGAAGAGCGGCTTCCAGTATTGTTGGTCGGTGATGCCTTGGTCGGCGGCGACGCCGATGGCAGGGACGTGAGAGGTGCCGATGCCGGCGATGAGGCGCGCCATGTCAGGAGGGATTCGGTGCTTCGGATTTGCTGCGGTTGCCCTCGAGCGGCCGGCCGCCGTGGAGCATCATGTCGCGATAATCTTGCTCGCTCATGCCAGCCATCTGACCGGCGAGATACTGGAAGGTCTTCCGGTCGGTGCCGCCGAGTTTTGACATGTGGTAGATATTGGCGCCGACCTTGAGCATACCGGCCCAATCGCGTGCAAGTATGGCGCGACGCTGGTCGTCGTTGAGGTTAAACTTCGCGAGATACTTCGACTCGTCCGCGAGGAATTCGCGGCGGTTCTCCTCCTTGAGGAGCGTGGTGAAGAACATGTTCAGGTGGTAACCGAGTCGGCAACGCTCCTGGGTGAACGGGTAGGTGCCGGGGATGTCGGCGAGCTGTTCCTTGACGGTCTTGGGCTGTTCGCTCATAGGCGACAGAGGGGGGACTTCAGTCGGCAGTGGAAAAACGATAGCATAGCGGCAGGAGGCTCTGTCGTGGTTGAATGCCAGGAAGTTCACTCGACCGGACTTACGCCAAGCGTTTGGCGGTTTACCCGTTTACCGGCGGCTGAGTCGGGAGGGGTATTCGCCAACCGACGCGATGTAACGCACGGGGTTTACCGAAGTTGCCGAAATGGCCGTAGGCCGTTGGCCCCGCGACAATCCGGCACCTTTCAAAGCAGAGGTTCCTGGCCCCTTCCTCCACACCTCCATCCCCCATGCCGCGTTGCGGCATCCTCTCCCTCCTGGGAAGAAATAATCTGCACTGGGGGGGCTTTTAAATCTGCATTGACCAAGGGAGCTTCGCCCCCTCCCTTTGAAACCCTCCCCATTCATTTATCTCTCTTTTCAAACCACCGAGCCAAACCAATCCTGCAGCCCTCTTCACGTTCGAACATTTCGAGCGAATTTCGGCACTCCGTATAATCCCCTTCGAGCGGGGAGTGGCCCCGCAACGCCCCCACGCCGGCGCGGTCGCGCCGGAATTCTCCTAGAGCGAGCCACCGGGCCGAGCGCGGCGCTGCGTTGCGCGTGGCCCGCCTCCCGGATGCTGGAGCGGAGACGGCTTAGGCTTCAGCGCTGGGCTGAGGCGATTGCCGACGCGTCGCCCGAGCGCGACCCGTCGGCAATCGCCTCCCGGCCCAGGCACCGTTCGGCGAACCGGCAGCCTGGCCGCGCTGCCACCGTTGCCGACTCCGCTCCAGCATCCGTCCGGTGGGGAACGCGTCACGTCGCGTCCCTCGTGCGGCGGCTCGCCTCCTGTCTGGGTGTTTCGATAGCTCGCTCTCGTTGCGCCGCTCGCGCATCCAAAGACAGCGAAGCCGCGCCCAGTGGGCTGCCGAAATTGTAGCCCCGGCGTACCTCGGGCGAGCGTCGGCGCGGGGGCGCCTCCGCTCGTCCACTCGCCAAGGTCGTACCGCTGGCGCGGTCTCCACCTTGACCCTCGGGGCGGGGATTCGGCATCCCCCCGGGGGCGGCCGATTTAACGGTTCGGCTCAGGGTCGGGGTCCGCGTAGCGCGGCCCG
>CAUJKI010000316.1 GCA_963205015.1 Pseudomonadota bacterium | reverse complement strand
AAGGGCAGGCTCAGGGAGACCAAGCGCACCAGAGGTGCCAACGCACGCGCGCTCACCACGTCAACCGACGCCAGCATACCTTGAGTCGCGATTTGTTCTATGCGGGCCGTATGAATCTCCACAGTGATTCCCGTCTGGCGTGCGACCTCGGCGAGGAACGCGGCCTTGCGTCGGTCGCTCTCGACAAGGGCAACCCGGGTGCCGGCGCCATGGAGCATAATGGCCACGACGAGGCCGGGGAAACCACCGCCGCTGCCTAGGTCGAGCCACGTGGTGGGCGCGGGAGGAGCCAGCGCAATGAGCTGGGCACTGTCCGCCACGTGCCGGTGCCAGACCTCGGGAAGAGTTGCATTGGCGACGAGATTGATCCGCTTCTGCCATTGGGCGAGCAGCGACACGTAAATCTTCAGTTGATCGATGGTTTCACGTGAAACAATGAAGGCCCGGGCGAAGTCCTCGGGGCCCGAGATGGGCTTCAGGAAAGGGCCCGCAGGGCGCGTCATCCGGCCCGCCGCCCAGAAGACTTTCGAGCCGATTTGCGGATATGGGCAAGCAAAAGCAGTAGTGCCGAGGGCGTCATGCCGTCGATCCGGTCGGCATGGGCGAGGGTCGCCGGGCGGTGGCGCTCAAGTTTCTGGACGATCTCATTGGAGAGGCCGCTGATCTCGCCGAAATCGAGGTCTGCTGGGATATGGCGGGATTCCTCGCGCTGGAGTACCGCAACGTCCACCTCCTGTCGGGCAACGTAGGACGCATAGCGGGCGTCCACCTCAAGCTGGCGCGCGATCGGAGGCTCGAGGTCGGCGAGCTCCGGCCAGATGGCGCGGAGACAGGCGAGATCGACATTGGGAAAGGCCAGCAGCTCGAAGGCCGTGCGCCGGCGGCCGTCGCGGTTGATCTCCAGGCCGTAGACGGCGGCCTGGTTAGGGCTGAGGCTCAGGCTGTCGAGCAGCGTGCGGCCGGCCTCAAGGGAGGCAGTCCGTCGCGTGAATGCCATGCGTCGCTCGGCGCCGACACAGCCGAGATCCATGGCCCGCGGCGTAAGCCTCTGGTCTGCATTATCGACGCGCAGCCGCAAGCGGAACTCGGCCCTCGATGTGAACATGCGGTAGGGCTCCGACACGCCGCGCGTCACGAGATCGTCGATCATCACGCCGAGATAGGCCTCGGTCCGGGAGATCGTGATGCCGTCGCCGCCGCTCGCGTAGTGTGCAGCATTGAGCCCGGCGAGCAGGCCCTGGGCGGCTGCTTCCTCATAGCCTGTCGTGCCGTTGATCTGGCCGGCGAGGTAGAGCCCTGAGAGGCGCTTGACGGCGAGCGTTGGCCACAACTCGCGCGGATCGATGTAGTCATACTCGATGGCATAGCCCGGGCGGCGGATCTCGACGCGCTCGAGGCCCGGGATCGTGTGTAGGAAGGCATCCTGGATCTCGGCTGGGAGCGAGGTCGAGACGCCATTCGGATAGACGGTGTCGTCATCCAGGCCTTCGGGCTCGAGGAAGATCTGGTGGCCGACGCGGTCGGCAAAGCGCACGACCTTGTCCTCGATCGAAGGGCAGTAGCGGGGTCCCACGCTCTGGATGGCGCCCGAATACATGGGCGCGCGAGCCAGATTGGCGCGGATGATCTCGTGCGTGCGCTCGGTCGTGGTGGTGATGCCGCAGGATATCTGCGGCTGCGTGATCCTCTCCGTCAGGAAGGAGAAGGGTACGGGATCGTTGTCGCCGGGCTGCATGTCGAGGCTCGCCCAGTCGATGGACGGGCCGGCGAGGCGTGCGGGCGTCCCCGTCTTCAGGCGGCCCATGCGGAGGCCCAACGCAGTGAACCGCTCCGCGAGCTTGACGGCGGGCGCGGCGCCAAAGCGGCCCGCGGGAATACGGGTCTCGCCCATGTGGATGAGCCCACGGAGAAAGGTGCCCGTCGTAACGACAACGGCGCCGGCGCCGTGCGCGCGGCCATCCGCCAGAACGACGCCGGCGACGCGGCCATCCGTTACCTGGAGATCGTCCACGCCGCCTTCGATGACCGTCAGATTGGGCGTCGCCACGATCGCGGCCTGCATGGCCTGCCGATAGAGCTTGCGGTCAGCCTGGGCGCGAGGGCCCTGCACGGCCGGACCCTTGGACCGGTTCAGGAGGCGGAACTGGATACCAGCCTGGTCGGCCACCCGCCCCATGAGGCCGTCCATCGCATCCACCTCGCGGACGAGATGACCCTTGCCCAGGCCGCCGATGGCGGGGTTGCAGGACATCTCGCCGATGGTGGTGGCGCTGTGCGTGACAAGTGCGGTGCGGGCGCCCATACGCGCGGCCGCCGCCGCGGCCTCGACGCCTGCGTGGCCGCCGCCAACGACGATCACATCGTAGGTCGTCCCGCTCATGGTCCGTGAGTCCAGAAGCCTGATTTGCCGCGAGCCCAGAGCCATACGGCAATCCGGGCGGGCGGTCAAAAGGGGGGTGTGATCATCCCAGAGTCCGGATCGGGCGCGTCGCGAGGTCCTGCTGCAGCCGGACCAGATAGCCGTCGGGGTCCTGAACCGCAAACTGGCGGACACCGATCTCGGTGTCGTCCCGCCGGTACCAGCGTTCCTCGAGCGGCAGGAAAATAGCGACGCCGGCGCCGACAACGCCCGCATGAAGCGCGTCGACGTTCTCGACGCGGATCTGAAGGTTGATGCCGCGGCCAAAGGGCGGCTCCAGTGGCGCGTGTGGCCAAAGCCGGTCCTGCTGATGCGGCTGCTCCAGCATGAGTTCGGCGCCGTCGCGGTCCAGATAGGCGAACCGATGCTCAGGCCGATCGTACAGAAGGCGAAAGCCGAGGAGTTCCACGTAAAAGGCGAGGCTCCTCTCCAGATCGCTGCAGATCAGCTCGGGCACGAGGGCGGGGCGCATGGCTATTTGCCTTTGCGGAAATGCCAGCAGACGCCCGCCGGATCGACGATGTGGACTTCGCGCCCCCAGGGAAAATCGGTCGGAGGCTTGGTGCGCACGCCAGGATACCTTGCCGGGAGGTCCAGGGCGCCGATCTCAGCCCAATAGGCGTCCAGGTCATCGACCTCGACGACGAGCATTTGATTTTCCTGCCAGACCGGGACATGAATGCTCTGGAGCATGAAATAGGCGGCGCCGAAGTGCAGCCCGGCGATATCGCTATTCCGCCAGGCCGTCTTGAATCCGAGATCGGCGAAGAAGGCCAGTGCGGCGTCGAAATCCGATCCCGAGGGGACGAAGGGGATCAGAGCCGTAGCCTGGGCTTTCATGGCGGTCCCTCAAGCGGCCTCGGGGCGTGTTTCACGTGAAACAATCGTTAGTAGATGCCCCAGAATGTCACTTTCCGATGCAGAAGCGGGCGAAGACCTGATCGAGCACATCCTCGGGGTCGACCCTCCCGACAATGCGGCCGAGCGCATCGGCGGCACGGCGGAGTTGCTCGGCCGTGAGTTCGGGAGGGAGCTTGCTCAAGGGGCCAACGGATTTTAGCGCCTCAAGGCAAGCCTCGATCTGCTGGCGATGGCGAAGCTGGGTGATGGCCGGATTGTTGCTCCCTTCCGCAGCTTCGGCGACGGTCCGGCTGAGCTTCGTGACCAGATCGGGAATGCCGGCGCCGGTGCGGGCTGAGATCGCGTGATCGGCGGATACGTTGCGGCGTGCATCGGCTGCATCGATTTTGTTGAGGATGCGCAGAACGCGCTGCCCACGACCGGCGAGATCCGCAGGCATGTCTGCAGCGGGTGCCGTCGCATCCATGATCCAGAGGACCAGATCGGCTTCTTCCGCGCGGCTCAGGGCGCGGCGGATGCCTTCCTGCTCGACAGTGCCCGCCGCCTCGCGCAGGCCTGCTGTATCCGCGACCACCGCCATGTAGCCGCCGAGGTCGAGCCGCACCTCCAGTACGTCCCGCGTGGTTCCCGGCTCATCGGACACGATCGCCACGTCGCGGCGCGCGAGCGCGTTCATAAGGCTCGACTTGCCGACGTTAGGCGGTCCGGCGATGACGATGCGGAAGCCCTCCCGCACGATTTCGCCACGCCGCCCGTCCTGCAGGTGCGCGCCGATGCGCGCGGCGAGGCTCGCCGCAATGGCAAGCCCGTTGGTCTCGGCCGTTTCGGCAATGTCGCCCTCATCGGAGAAATCGATCGATGCTTCGAGAAGGGCCTGTGCCTCGATCAGCTCCTTGCGCCAGCCTTCGTAGAGCTCAGCCAGCGCGCCCGATGCCTGCCGCAACGCCTGGCGCCGCTGGGCGTCCGTATCCGCATCGATGAGGTCGATGATGCCCTCGGCAGCCGTGAGATCGAGCTTGCCGTTCTCGAAGGCGCGGCGTGCGAACTCGCCTGCGGTCGCGGGGCGGCATCCGGGAACGGCCGACAACGCCGCAAATGCGCCGGCAAGCACAGCGCGCCCCCCGTGCAGATGAAGCTCGCACATGTCCTCGCCGGTCTCGGTGTTCGGGCCGGCAAACCAGAGCACCAAGGCGTGGTCGAACTCCTCCCCCGTATCGGGATGGCGAAGCTTGCGGAAGGCTGCAAAGCGGGGCTTGGGCCGTGGCGAGGAGATGCGGTCGAGCGCGGTGCCTGCAGCCGGTCCCGACACGCGGACGACGGCGAGCGCCGTGCGTCCTGCGCCGCTCGAGAGCGCGAAGATCGTGTCCTGCGCTCCCGTCACGGATGCCGGCGCTGTCGCCATGTCGAGCCCGATCCCGCTCTGCCCTGCTCGCGACTAGCGCTTGGCCTCTGCAATGAGCTCCGCGAGGCCGCGGCGCTGATTGCCGGAAGCATCGAAGTTCGCAGGATCGAGCCACGTCTCATAGGCGCGCTTGAGCGCCGGCCATTCTTTGTCGATCATCGAGAACCAAGCCGTGTCGCGGTTGCGGCCCTTGTAGACGACGGCCTGGCGGAAGGTGCCCTCGTAGATGAAGCCGAGGCGCTCGGCAGCCTTGCGCGAGGGATGATTGAGGCTGTCGCATTTCCATTCGTAGCGGCGATAGCCGAGCTCGTCGAAGACGCGCTTCATCATCAGGTACATCGCTTCTGTGGCGATGGCGGTCCGCTTCAGCCGCTCCGAGTAGTTGATGTTGCCGACTTCGATAGCGCCCATGTTGGGGTCGATGCGCATGAAGCTCGCGATGCCGACTGCACGGCCGCTCCCGCGGTCGACCAGGGTGTGGCACAGCGGATCCGTCAGCTTCGACTGCGCGTCGAGATACGCGCGCAGCGCCTCCTTGGTCGGCGGCATGTCGACGAACAGATATGTCCAGCTCCGCCCGCTCGGGTCGGCGGAGAAGGCTTCCCACAGATCGTCGATGTGGCCGGCAGGATCGAGAATGACGATCTCGCAGCGTGAGCCGGTCATGGGCGTACGCGGTGGCTGCGAGCGCGGTGTCCAGCCGGGAACGGGCGAACCGGTCGGCTGACCGTGGGCATTGGTGAGCGGCGAGGGGTTCTCGTGGAGAATGCTCTGCATGACGTGCTGCCTGTGCGGGGATGCTACAACTTGAACGGTCAGCTTCTGTTCTTGCGCTCGCGGATCTCGGCGAACACCTCCCAGTCCTCTTTGCCCTTCATGCCGAGGCGCTCGCGGATGGCCGGCACGCCCGGGCGCAGGAAGGGGTTCGTCTCGAGCTCGATGTCCACGCGCGTCGGCTGCGTCAGCGCGTTGCGTGCCCGCATGGCCGTCACCTGAGCGGCCCGCTCGACGAGCTTCTCGTTGCCGGGCTCGATCGAGAGCGCGAACTTCGCGTTAGCGACGGTGTACTCGTGACCGCAGTAGAGCTCGGTATCCTTGGGCAGTCGCGCAATCTTCTGGAGCGAGTTCCACATCATCTGCGGATCGCCCTCGATGATGCGCCCGCAGCCCATGACGAAAAGCGTGTCGCCGACGAAGGCCATCTTCTGATCCGGGAGCACGAGGCTGATGTGCCCGGCGGTATGGCCTGGTGTGTCGATGATGTCGATCTGGTGGCCGGCGAGCTTGAACGTATCGCCCTCGGCAACGAGCTGATCGAGGCCCGGGATCTTCGATGCCTCCGCCTTGGGACCGATGACCTTGCAGCCGGTCTCGGACTTCAGCGGCGCAATGCCTTCCGTGTGGTCGGCGTGGTGATGCGTGACGAGGATATGGGTCAGGCGCCAACCTTTGTTGGCGAGCTCGCGACGGATAGCGGCGGCGTCCGGCGCGTCGATACTCGCGGTGGTTCCGGTTTCGGGATCGTGCAGCAGGACAGCGAAATTGTCGCTGCGACAGATGAATTGATGCAGATCGAGGCGGCTCATGTCGTCCTCCCGGTCGATTGTGCGGGGACCTATCGTGCGCAGCGGCGCTGGCTGCGCGTATGGTTTTGCAGTATCGCAGTCTGCC
>CAUJKI010000315.1 GCA_963205015.1 Pseudomonadota bacterium | reverse complement strand
AAGATCGAGAACACCAAGCTGTCGAAGGAGGCCAAGGACAAGGCGCTCGCTGAGCTGAAGAAGCTCAAGCAGATGAGCCCGATGTCGGCCGAGGCGACGGTCGTTCGCAACTACCTCGACTGGCTGCTGTCGATCCCCTGGGGCGTGCGCGGCAAGGTCAAGAAGGACCTCGCCGAGGCCCAGGCCGTGCTCGACAAGGAGCACTTCGGTCTCGAGAAGGTCAAGGAGCGCATCCTCGAGTATCTGGCCGTGCAGGCGCGCACGAACAAGCTCAAGGGGCCGATCCTCTGCCTCGTCGGGCCTCCGGGCGTCGGCAAGACCTCGCTCGGCAAGTCGATCGCGAACGCGACCGGCCGCGAGTTCGTGCGCATGAGTCTTGGCGGCGTCAGGGACGAGGCCGAGATCCGTGGCCACCGGCGCACGTACATCGGCTCGATGCCCGGCAAGATCATCCAGTCGATGAAGAAGGCCAAGCGGACGAATCCGCTCTTCCTGCTCGACGAGATCGACAAGATGGGCTCGGACTTCCGCGGCGATCCCGCCTCGGCGCTCCTCGAGGTGCTCGACCCCGAGCAGAACCACACGTTCAACGACCATTACCTCGAGGTCGACTACGATCTCTCGAGCGTCATGTTCGTGACGACGGCGAACACGCTGAACATCCCGCCGGCCCTTCTGGACCGCATGGAGATCATCCGTCTCGCCGGCTACACCGAGGAGGAGAAGGTCGAGATCGCCAAGCGCCATCTCATCCCGCAGGCGCAGCAGGCCCATGGTCTCGAGCCCGGCGAGTGGACTGTCGACGACGACGCGCTGCATACGCTGATCCGGCGTTACACGCGCGAAGCCGGCGTGCGCTCGCTCGAGCGTGAGATCTCCAAGCTCGCCCGCAAGGCGGTCAAGGACATCCTCGCGGCCGATAAGAAGACGGTCGAAGTCACCGACGCGAACGTCGGCGACTACCTCGGCGTGCCGAAGTATCGCTACGGCGAGGCGGAGTTGACCGACCAGGTCGGCGTCGTCACGGGGCTCGCGTGGACCGAGGTCGGCGGAGAGATCCTGACGATCGAAGGCGTCATGATGCCTGGCAAGGGCAAGATGAGCGTCACCGGCAACCTGCGCGACGTGATGAAGGAATCGATCCAGGCCGCGAGCGCCTACGTGCGCTCCCGCTCGGTCGACTTCGGCATCCCGGCATCCCGCTTCGAGACCAAGGACATCCACGTCCACGTTCCCGAGGGCGCGACGCCGAAGGACGGGCCGTCCGCTGGTGGGGCGATGGTCCCGGCGATCGTCTCCGTGCTCGCCTCCATCCCCGTGCGCAAGGATGTCGCCATGACCGGCGAGATCACGCTTCGCGGGCGCGTGCTGCCGATCGGCGGATTGAAGGAGAAGCTTCTCGCGGCGCTTCGGGCCGGCATCAAAAAGGTGCTGATCCCGGAGGAGAACGTGAAGGATCTCGCCGAGATCCCCGACAACGTGAAGAACGCGCTCGAGATCGCGCCGGTCGCGCGGATGGACGACGTGCTGAAACTCGCCCTCGTCACGCAGCCGGAGCCCATCGCCTGGGAGACCGAAGGCGGCGGCCCGGTGCAGGATGGTGGCGGCGACACGCGGCCGACCGCGCACTGACCAGTCCTCTGGCGCAACAGGCAAGTATCTGGCGCCCGCCGAAATCGGCGGGCGCCATTTTCATTACGATAGGCCGCGTCTAAACACGGTGTTGGCAAACGATCCGCTAACGCACGGTGCAAGTAATGCGTGTTTCATTGGGCTTCCACGGCGATATTGAACGCCAGCTTGTGCACATTTGCGCTTGACGCGGGCCCATCAGGCGGCTTGTTAGCGCGGGTGGCGCCGCGGCTCGCGCGGTTTGCCGACAATTCGAGGGCGGTTTGGCCCGACCGGCGCCGAGGTGCGTCGCAAGGAGGTACCAATGAGCAAGAAAGATCTGATCGACGCAGTCGCGGCCGAGACCGAGCTGACGAAGGAGAAGGCGGGCGACGTGGTCGATGCCGTGCTCAAGCATATCCAGAGCACACTGCAGAAGGGGCAGGAAGTGCGCCTTCCCGGATTTGGCGCCTTCAAGGTCGGCAAGCGCGCGGCGCGCAAGGCCCGCAACCCGCAGACTGGCAAGGAGATCGACATCAAGGCGTCGGTTGTCCCGAAGTTCCAGGCTTCCAAAACGCTCAAGGACGCGCTCAATTAGGAGGAGCGTCGGGGCGGCATGATCGGATTGCCCCGACCTGCCAGGGGAGGACGAGGCGTGGTCAAGATCAGCGACGAGCAGGTCGAAGCGTTCGATCGGGATGGCGTCGTCCTGCTGCCCGGCCTGCTGGCGGATCGGGTCGCAGAACTCGCCGGCGCCGTTGCCGAGAACATGGCGGCGCCGAGCCGCTTCGAGCGTACCTACCGCCCCGCTGACGGCACCGCGCCCTTTTTCCAGGACTTCTGCAACTGGCAGCGCATTCCGGGTTACCGGGATGCGGTGCTGAGCTCCGGCATGGCCGAGGCGGCGGCGCGCCTCATGCGCTCGAAGACCGCGCGCTTCTTCCACGACCATGTGCTTGTGAAAGAGCCCGGCAACTCCATGCCGACCCCCTGGCATCAGGACCAGCCCTACTATCTCGTCGAGGGTCAGAGGTCCGTGAGCTTCTGGGTGCCGCTCGACCCTGTGCCCGCGGAGATCGCGCTCGAGTACGTCGCCGGGTCGCACAGATGGGGCAAGGATTTCCGGCCCGAGCGCTTCGACGGCACCAGCCTCTACGCCGGCGACGAGAGCGAGCGCGTGCCGGACATGGCGACGCGCAAGAGCGAGTTCGAGATTCGCTC
>CAUJKI010000314.1 GCA_963205015.1 Pseudomonadota bacterium | reverse complement strand
ATGTGGTTCAAGCCCGGCGTCTGCTTTCCTGCGGTCGAGACGCACGTGATGGAGCACCGTCTCTACATGCTCGAAGGGCAAGGTCTCTACCCGCTCGGTGAGGACTGGCGTGAGAGCTGGGCATCGGATTTCATCTGGAGGGGAGGCTACTGCCGCAGCAGTTCTGCCCGACCGGCCATGGCGATGCCTGCCATCTGCTCTACAAGAACGTCAACCGGGATGTTGCGCTCTGACACCTACAGAACGGGCGACGAGAATTTGGCCTCATGCCCGCCGCGATCGTGTATTGGCGACGTCTCGCTTCCGTTCCCTCTGCAAGAGCGGTTTCAGGTACGACGCCGTCCGGCTATCGGCGACGTTGGCAACCTCGAGGGGCGTGCCGCTGGCGATAATGCGACCGCCGTCTTCCCCCGCCCCAGGCCCCAGATCGATGACCCAGTCCACCTGCGCGAGGACGCGCATGTCATGCTCGACGATGACAACCGTGTTGCCCGCATCAACCAGGCCCTGCAATTGGTGCAACAACAGGTCCACGTCGGCCGGATGCAGGCCGGCGGTCGGTTCGTCCAGGATATAGAGGGTATTGCCATGCTGCGCGCGTTGTAGTTCGGTCGCGAGCTTGATGCGCTGCGCCTCGCCGCCCGAGAGCTCCGTCGCCGGTTGCCCAAGCCGCAGATAGCCGAGTCCGATCTCGCGCAACACGGTGAGCGGTCGCAGCACCTGCGGTTCATCGGCGAAAAATGCGCAGGCTTCGTCTACGGTCATCTGCAGCACTTGTGCAATGTTGCGGCCATTCCATTCGACTTCAAGCGTCTGCGGATTGTACCGCGTGCCGTTGCAGGTCGAGCACGGCGCATAGACACTAGGCAGAAACAGCAGCTCGACCATCATGAAGCCTTCACCCTCACAGGTCGGGCAACGGCCCTGTATGACGTTGAACGAGAACCGGCCCGCGCCGTAATGGCGCCGTCGCGCCATGGGCGTGTTGGCAAAATGTTGGCGGACATGATCGAAGAGGCCGGTATAGGTCGCGAGATTGGAGCGCGGCGTGCGTCCGATGGGCTTCTGGTCCACCTGAACAAGACGGCGGATGTGCTCCATGCCGCTCACGATGCGTCCTGCGGCGGCTTCCTGTGCCACGGCAAGCAGGGGGTCAAACTCCTCCTCGGTCACGGCAACCGGGCGGCCAAGACGGTCGCTGACCAACTCGGGAAGCGCCTGGCTGACAAGACTGGATTTGCCCGAGCCGGAGATGCCCGTAACCGCCGTCAAACCGCCGAGCGGAAACGCGACATCGAGATCATGCAGGTTGTTGCGCGTCACACCTTCCAGCCGCAACCATCCCTTAGGCTGTCGTGGCGTTTGGTCGACCGCATCCGGTTTTTCGAACAGATAGCGGCGCGTAATCGATGCCTCGACGTCCGCCAGCCCCGTGGTCGGCCCGCTGTAGATCACGCGGCCGCCCTTCTCGCCGGCACCCGGCCCCACATCCACCAGCCACTCGGCATGGCGTATCAGATCGAGATCGTGCTCGACGACGAACAGCGAGTTGCCCGCAGCCTTGAGGCGCTGCAGGATCGCAAGCAATGCCTCGCCGTCCGCCGGATGCAGCCCAGCCGACGGCTCGTCCAGCACGTAGACCACGCCGAAGAGCTGCGAGGACAATTGGGTGGCGAGCCGCAGGCGTTGCAGTTCGCCCGACGACAACGTCGGCGTGCTTCGGTCCAGCGAGATGTATCCAAGTCCAAGATCGATAAGCGGCACGAGCCGTTCGAGCAATTCGGACGCCAGGCGTTGCGCGGCGATGCGTTTCTCTTCGGATAGGTTGGGCGTGCGCCGCACATCCGGGGCGCCCTTGTGCGCCGATCCGCCTGCAGCCACCCGGCGCTCGACCGCCGCGCTGCGGGCTTTCTTGTCGAGCACGTCACCGCGCGAAGCGACTTCGGTGCGGCCGAACTCGCCGTGCGCGATGGGCGTCAGCAGGTCCTTCAACTTCAAGAGCGATAGATCCCCGAACTCGGCGATGTCGAGGCCCGCAAACTTCACTGACAGCGCTTCCCGCTTCAACCGCTTGCCGTTGCAGCTCGGGCAGTCGCGGCCGATGATGAACTGCGAGACGCGCTTTTTCATCAGCGCGCTTTTCGTGTTGGCAAAGGTCTCCAGCACATAGCGGCGCGCGCCGGTAAAGGTGCCCTGATAGCCGGGCTCCGTACCGCGCTTGATGGCCGAGCGCGTCTCCCGCGGGGTAAAGCCCGGATACACGGGCACGGTCGGCTGCTCGTCTGTGAACAGAATCCAGTCGCGGTTCTTTTTCGGAAGATCGCGCCAGGGCGTGTCGATGTCGTAGCCCAGAGAGATCAGAATATCGCGGAGGTTCTGTCCGTGCCACGCAGGCGGCCAGGCAGCGATTGCCCGGTCGCGAATGGTCAGCGACGGGTCCGGCACCATCGTCTTCTCGGTCGCATCATAGATGCGGCCGATTCCATGGCATGCCGGGCAGGCCCCCTCCACGGTGTTCGGCGAAAAATCCTCGGCATAGAGCATCGGCTGCTTGCGCGGATATGCGCCGGCACGGGAATAGAGCATGCGTACCAGGCTGGACAGCGTCGTCACACTGCCGACCGACGAGCGCGCGTTCGGCGAGCTCCGCTGCTGCTGCAGGGCAACCGCCGGCGGCAATCCGTCGATCGAGTCGACTTCTGGAACGCCCGCCTGGTCGACCAACCGGCGCGCATAGGGAGCAACCGATTCCAGATAGCGACGCTGCGCCTCCGCATAGAGTGTGCCGAAGGCGAGCGACGACTTGCCTGAGCCGGATATGCCCGTGAACACCACGAAGGCGTCGCGCGGGATATCGACGTCGACATTCTTCAAGTTATTCTGACGCGCCCCGCGCACACGCACGCAAGCGGATCGCTCCGCGCGTCCGTCACCAGAGCCGATCGGTGTTGCCCGTGGATTCTTCATCTTTTTATCAATCTTGCCAGCGGTGCAGGAGCGCCACGCCTTCAATGACAATACAGGGTACTACTATATAGTATATCGCGTCCACACTTCAACCGTTTGGCTTCCCGGCGCACGTCGCGCCCGAGGTCTGATACGTGTCGCAAGTTCCTGTGCTCGTCTTGATTGTCTCGGCCGGAGCTTCGTCGACGCGACCGCATGCTGAGCTGGCAGCACTTCGAGGATGCAACCAATAATACGCATCGGCACAAAAAGTCGGCCCGTCGCCCAACTGCGCCTCATCGGAGGGTAAGCCGAACCGCTTGAACGTGCGCTTCAGACATTCAAACTGGGAGCGAACGCGATCCTTCGCTGCAGCCTGTCACCATGCGGTGTGAGGCAAGCGGTTCGATCACGGAGGTCTTGGGAAGCCACCTCCGAGACCCTTCTGCCGTGGCAATACGCCTGCGCGAGGGCGTCTTACCATCGAGGTCGATGCACGATCCACAGGCCATGAAACTCTGCCGCGCCTACAGATATATGAACTGACGATAAAGCCCATCCAGCTGATGCCGAATGTCTTCTGTTTGCTTTTCGTCTCCGCTATCGGCGGCTGTCAACAGCTCATGCTCCTTGGCGGTAATTCGATGGCACAGCTCTGATAGATTCTCACAAAACGCCACCGAACGCGCAGAAGGCTCGACTGTCTCCTCTTGCTCGGATGCCAGCTTGCGGACAGACGAGACAGGGACCACCTCGTTCTCCTTGTTAAATGCAATTTGTCGCTGCCTTCGCTTGTTGGTCTCGTCGATCGCCTGCTTCATCGCAGGGGTCACCGTATCAGCGTACAGTATGGCTTTGCCGTTCACGTTACGGGCGGCGCGGCCAATCATCTGAATCAGAGCTTGTGCCGAGCGCAGGAACCCTGCGCGATCTGCGTCGAGGATCGCTATGAGGGACGCTTCGGGAATATCCAATCCCTCGCGCAGAAGACTTATGCCGATCAGGACGTCAAACTCACCCGCGCGCAGGCCGTTTATGATCTCAACCCGGTCTTCCGCCTTGATATCCGAATGCATGTACCGCGCCCGGACTCCATTGCTCTCAAGAAAGGCATGAAGCTCCTCAGTCGCAACCTTCGTGAGCGTCGTTACGAGCACCCGCTCCTTTCTTTTCGAGCGCTTCTTTATCTCTTTGAGCAAGTCATCAATCGCCCCTTGCGATGGCCTTACTTCGACTTCGGGATCGAGCAGACCCGTCGGCCTCGCAATTTGCTCGACGACGCGATCCTTCGACACCTTCAACTCGTATGCACCAGGCGTAGCGGAAACAAAGATCGTCTGCGGTTTGATTTTCTCGAATTCTTTAAAGCTCAGAGGATGATTGTTCTTCGAGGATGGCAGGCGGAACCCAAAGTCGATCAACGTGTCCTTGCGGCTCTGATCACCGCTATACATGGCCGAGATTTGCGGGATCATCACATGGGACTCGTCAACAAACAGGAGGCCGTCCTTCGGGAGGTAATCGAGCAAAGTGATCGGTGGCAGAGAAGGATCGCGGCCGTTCAAGTAACAGGCGTAATTTTCCATGCCCGAACAATAGCCGACCTGCCGCAACATCTCGGCATCATTCGTAATGCGCTCATGCAAGCGTTCCGCTTCCACGAGGCGGTTCTCGCTATTCAATTGAGCGACCCGACGCTCCATCTCTTCAAGGATTGCCTTGGCGGCCGCCTCCACCTGGCTTGCCGACGCCGCCAGAACCGTCTTTGGCGAAACAAGATAGTGACTGATGCTCCCCAGCTTTTGTCCAGTGACGGCATCGATCCAGTCGAGCGTATCGATCAAACCCTTCGACAACGTGATCCGAATGGCCTTGTATTCGGAATCTGCCGGGAAGACCTCAACGGCTTTGCCGTCGACGCGATAGGTTCCGCGCTTGAGTTTGTGCTCTGTTCGATCGTACTGCAAGCGATCAAAGCCCTTAAGAAGCTTGTCCTGGGCCAGCCTCGCTCCCGGCGAGAGCGGGACTTGCAGTGAGCGATAATCGTCAGGATCGCCCATGCCATAAATGGATGAGACCGAGGCGACGACAATCGTATCGCGGCGCTCGATGAGCGATTTCGTCGTAGACAGGCGCAGGCGTTCAAGGTGTTCGTTGATTGCAGAATCTTTCGGTATGAACCGATCGCTGCCGGGCAGATACACTTCCGGCTGGAAATAGTCATAGTACGAGACGAAATATTCGACCGCATTCTCCGGGAAGAATTGCTTCATCTCGTCATAAAGCTGCGCGGTCAGCGTTTTATTCGGGGCCAGGATCAAGGTGGGGCGCTTCAAGCGATGGATCACATTCGCCATCGTGAACGTCTTGCCCGAACCCGTGATCCCCTTCAGAGTCTGGTGATGTGCTCCGGAGTCTATGCCGGATATCAGCCGCGCAATGGCTTCGGGTTGGTCGCCGGCCGGCGTGTATGGGGAGTGCAAAATAAAGACACCGGTTGACACTGGAGTTCCTCCTGCCTGAGCCAGGCTATTTTTAGCGTGCGCTAGCTGCCGCGATCACCCCGTCGGACACTACGCCGTCGGATCGCTGCGTTCGGCTATCATCAGAGACAATCGTTGCCGCATCTGCGCTTTTGATCTTCATACCAGCCTCCCCCGCGGGGCCAGCCTGTCGAGTCACAAATCCGGGCAACTCCTCTTCATACCGCGAACGGCGTGATACAATATACTACTATATAGTATATGATGCGATGTGCCGCAACGTGCCACCGCCTCGCCCATTCTCGGCGCGCATCGTTTGTTCCGCTTCGACCCCACCTCTTATCGCACCTGTTCACCGTCGCCGCCACGTTTGACGGCGTCCGTCCGAGAGTAATGGGGTGGGGCTGAAGCCGCGGCTTCCGCTTCTTGCGGCAATCCCGATTTTCAGCGGAATCGTCGCCTTGCGCCAGGGACATCCGCGCCGGATGCCGGAGTGCGGCACCCCACTGCTGGAGTTCGTCGCCTTCGTCGCACTTGTATACCGGGGTGGAGTATTATACAGGATACTACCATAGAGTAGTGAATGACCTATCGTCATTTACGCAGTGGATGGCCAGGCAAGGTCTTCTACGAGCCTCGCAACCGCCCAAAGCTTTGTTCGAACCAACGAGGACGACCAAGATGAAGTCACGCGCCGCCGTTGCCTTCGAGGCAGGAAAGCCGCTCGAAATCGTCGAAATCGACGTCGCCCCTGCCAGGAAGGGCGAGGTGTTGATCAAGGTGACCCATACGGGGGTCTGCCACACCGATGCCTTCACGCTGTCCGGTGACGATCCGGAGGGCATCTTCCCTGTCGTTCTCGGTCATGAAGGCGCCGGCATCGTCGTCGAGGTTGGCGAGGGCGTTACCAGCGTCAAGCCGGGCGACCACGTCATCCCGCTTTACACGGCCGAATGCGGCGTATGCGCGTTCTGCCGGTCGGGTAAGACCAATCTTTGCGTCGCGGTTCGCGAAACGCAGGGCAAGGGTCTCATGCCGGACGGCACCACGCGCTTCTCTTACAACAGCCAGTCGCTTTACCATTACATGGGTTGCTCGACATTCAGCGAATACACGGTGGTCGCTGAAGTCTCGCTCGCCAAAATCAATCCCAAAGCAAACCCCGAGCATGTCTGCCTGCTCGGCTGCGGCGTTACCACGGGCATTGGCGCCGTCCACAACACCGCCAAGGTCCAGCCGGGAGACTCCGTCGCAGTGTTCGGCCTCGGCGGTATCGGCCTCGCCGCGATCCAGGGCGCCCGTCAGGCCAAGGCCGGTCGGATCATTGCCATAGACACCAATCCGGCCAAGTTCGAGTTGGCGCGCCAGTTCGGCGCGACCGATTGCATCAACCCCAAGGATCACGACAAACCGATCCAGCAGGTTCTCATCGGAATGACCGGATGGGGCGTCGATCACACCTTCGAGTGCATCGGAAACGTCCATGTCATGCGCGCCGCGCTTGAGGCCGCGCATCGTGGCTGGGGGCAGTCGATCGTGATTGGCGTTGCCGGCGCCGGGCAAGAAATATCGACCCGTCCGTTCCAACTCGTCACCGGCCGCGTCTGGAAGGGTTCGGCGTTCGGAGGCGTCAAGGGGCGCACTCAGCTTCCCGGCATGGTCGAAGACGCGATGAAGGGCGAAATCGATCTGGCGCCCTTCGTCACCCACACCATGGGCCTGGAGGACATCAACGTGGCGTTCGACTTGATGCACGAGGGCAAGTCGATCCGCACCGTGATTCACTACTGATCAACCGATCCCAACCTTTCCATCGAGGAAAATCTCCATGACCACTCCAGTTATTTCCGGTGACGGCATCTTCTCCCACATCTTTCTCGGCGCCGCCGACATGCAGAAGTCGGTCGCGTTCTACGATGCCGCTCTAGGTGCTCTCGGCATCAAGAATCTTGGCCCTTTCGGCAACGGTTGGGTGCTCTACGGTCGAGACAAGCCCGCCTTCATCATCGCTCGCCCTGGCAATGGCGAAGTGCCCTCCAGTAATGGCGCGACGATAGGTTTTACTGCCCCCACTCCCGCCGAAGTGGATGCATTCCATGCCGCCGGCCTTGCCGCAGGCGGCATCGACGAGGGTCAGCCTGGCCCGCGTGACCACCTGCCAGGTGCTTATGCCGCCTACCTACGTGATCCAGCTGGCAACAAGATCTGCTCGTACACCTTTGTCTGAAAGCGAGGACAGTGAGGGCAGACGGCATCTATAGGGACGACTGACCGTCACGCACACCGTCGAAGCAAGGATAAGAAACATGGAACGCATCGAACATCACGCAAGCTTCGGCGGTTGGCAGGACGTCTATCAGCACCAGTCGCGCACCCTTGGCTGCACGATGAAGGTCGGCGTTTATTTGCCGCCCCAGGTCAAGGGCGGCAGCGTGCCGGTGCTGTATTGGCTGTCCGGCCTGACCTGCACCGAGCAGAACTTCATCACCAAGGCCGGCGCACAGCGTTTCGCCGCCGAGCATGGGATGATGATCGTCGCGCCGGACACCAGTCCGCGTGGCAAGTCTGTCGCAGACGACCCTGCCTATGATCTGGGACTAGGGGCCGGCTTCTACGTCAACGCGACACAGAAACCGTGGGCCGCTCACTTCCGCATGTATGATTATGTCGTCGAGGAATTGCCGTCGCTGATCGAAAGCGTATTCCCGGCCGATGATCGCCGAGCCATCGCGGGGCATTCCATGGGTGGGCATGGCGCACTTGTCGCGGCGCTGCGCAATCCCGGACGCTATCGCAGCGTATCGGCCTTTTCGCCGATCGTCGCACCCAGCCAGGTGCCATGGGGCGAGCGTGCCTTCACGGCGTATCTCGGCCCCGATCGCGATGCGTGGAAGCAATATGATAGCGTCGAACTCATCAAGTCCGCACGCGAGCGTTTGCCGCTGCTGGTGGATCAGGGGATCGATGACGAGTTTCTCGATCGCGAGCTTCGTCCCGACTTGCTGGAGGCGACGTGCAAGGCCGCGGACTATCCGCTGACGCTCCATCGGTGGGCCGGATACGACCACAGCTATTATTTCATCGCGAGCTTCATCGGCGACCATATCGCCCATCATGCTGCGGCGCTGTCGCGATGAAAGTGAAGTCATCTTCGACTACGCGCGAAATCCCGTTCAGCCATGATCCGGCCGCCGGTCGTCACCGCGTGGTTGTCGTAGGGGCCGGCTTCGGCGGGTTGGAAGTCGTGCAGGGGCTCGCCGGGAGCGGCGTCGACATCACGGTTGTCGATCGCCGCAACCATCATCTTTTTCAGCCGCTGCTCTATCAGGTCGCAGGCGCCTCGCTATCGCCGTCGGAAATCGCATGGCCGATCCGTTCGCTGTTCCGCAAGCGCGAGGACGTGCGCACCCTGCTCGCCGAGGTTCAGAATGTCGATACGGCACATCGGCGTGTCACTCTGCGTGATGGCTCTGCGCTTTCCTACGATACGCTCGTCATCGCGACGGGTGCGCGGCACTCCTATTTCGGGCACGATCAATGGGAGCCTTTTGCTCCGGGCCTCAAATGGCTCGAGGACACGACAACCATTCGCCGCCGCGTCCTGCTCGCTTTCGAGGAAGCCGAACGCGAAGCAGACCCCGCACGGCGTGCCGCCTTGCAGACCTTCGTCATCATCGGCGGGGGGCCGAGCGGTGTGGAGCTGGCCGGCACGATCGCGGAACTCGCCTATCTGACGCTGGTGCGCGATTTTCGCTCGATCGATCCGGGTGCGACGCGCGTCGTGCTGATCGAAGCAGGGCAACGCCTCCTGGCGGTCTTCCCGGAAGACCTTTCCTCCTATACGCGCCGGGCGCTCGAAAAACTCGGTGTCGAAATCAAGCTGGGCACGCCGGTCACGGAGTGCTCGGCCGGTGGCGTCGTGGTCGACGGCAAGCCCATCCCTGCCGCAACGGTCCTGTGGGCGGCGGGCGTCCAGGCATCGCCGGCTGCGCGCTGGCTGAATGCGGAAGCCGATCGCGCCGGCCGCGTGATCGTCGGGCCGGACCTGGCAGTGCCGAACCATGCGGATATTTTCGTTATCGGCGATACCGCGGCCTCGATCGGAGCCGATGGCAAGCTAGTCCCCGGCCTTGCTCCGGCTGCCAAGCAGGAGGGGCAGTATGTAGCCCGGCTCATCCGCCAGCGAATGAAGGGAGTGAGTGTCTCACTGCCCTTCCACTACCGGCATCAAGGCAATCTGGCGACGATCGGCAGCCGTCTTGCCGTCGTCGACATGGGACGCCTTAAATTGCGTGGAGCCTTGGCATGGTGGATGTGGAAGCTGATCCACATCTATTTCCTGATCGGGGCTCAGAACCGGCTTAGCGTAGCACTAAGCTGGATGTGGACGCATGGCATCGGATATCGTGGCTCTCGCCTGATTACTGACGGCAATGTCGATCGGCGCGACGCGGCCGGCACGTTTAACAAGGAAGGGAAAGCCATTGACTGAAGGCGACAATGCCCGGCATGGCGATTCCACAGTCTATGGTATGCCCTCCTATGAAGATAGGCAGGTCGCCGTCGACGAGGTTCATGCTCGACCGTATCCCCTGATCGTTCCTCCCCGCGTCCTGGTGCAGCTCGCCTTCATGAACGAGGGCAATCCGGCGAAGGACAAGGCGACGCTGGCGGAAATATCGAGCCGGACGGGCGCGCCGCTGCCCGATCAGAACACGCCCGTGCACGGCCTGACATTTGAACAGGGCGACTTGCACTGTGAGAAGCACACGGAATTTTCGACCTATCTATGGTGCACGCCCCTCGATCCCGAAACCGGGAATCCAGTGGGCGATGATCCGTTCAAGCATGGATTTACTCCGCCCGGGCCGGTTGTTTGCGGCATCCGGCTGGACGTGGTGGCGTGGACGGAAGAGACTGCAAAGTACATCGATCGGTTCGATCCGATCAGCCGGTGCCACTCAATCGTCGAGGACGGCATGGCTGATATCGTCACCGATTTTCGTCAGGATGCCGATGGGCTGACCCGCATTCTCATCCTTGATCGCGGACTGACGCCGATACGGCTTGGCGCGCTGGCCCAGCGCCTTCTGGAAATCGAAACCTATCGGACTCTTGCTCTTCTCGGCATTCCGTTGGTCCGCGCGCGCGGGCCGCATCTGCGCAATATCGAAAAGCGCCTTGCCGCCATAACGGACGAGATGCGCAATACAGCGCGCCGCAACAGCGAGACGCTGCTTTCAGAATTGACGGACCTGTCGGCCGAGCTTGAGGCCAATACGGTGTCGAGCCTCTACCGCTTCGGCGCGAGCCGCGCCTATTATGAAATTGTCGAGGAGCGGCTTGCCGCGCTTGGCGAGACCCTCGTTCCCGGCTGCTATCGCTGGCGCAGCTTCCTTCATCGTAGGATTGCGCCGGCGATGCGGGCCTGCCGGGCAGTCGAGGAGCGGCAAGCCAGCCTGTCCGACAAGCTAGCGCGCGCCACCACGCTCCTGCGATCCTGGATCGACGTGCAGATCGAGCGCCAGAACAGCGATCTGCTGGCCTCGATGAACAATCGCGCGAAGCTGCAATTGCGGCTTCAACAGACCGTAGAAGGACTGTCTGTCGCCGCGATCTCCTATTATGTGATCGGCCTTCTGGCGTACGTCATGAAGGGGATACCTGGACTCCACAATATCGTGTCGACGGAATTGGCGATGTCTGTCCTCGTTCCGGTCGTCGTGCTGGCAATCTGGTGGACCGTTCGCCGGATCAGGCACTCCCATGGCGACAAGGCACAAAAGTCTTAGGCTATGAGCCCGATACGGGTGCGCCGCACTGTCTGAGTTCCCACCAAATGCCTTGTTGAGCAAGCCAAAGGTCAGCGTCCAGCTCTTGATACTAGGTGGGAGTATATTATATAGTGCTCAGTTCGTGATGACTGGGACGTCGTGTGCCCGCATTTGGGTGCCGGGCATCAGACCTCCCCTTCAGCTTGAAGGAGTCCAAAATTGGCGAACGGATGGGGACCCGCTGGCGGGGTACAGGACCAGATTGATGCCACTGTCGCTGATGCGGTCTCCGCAGCACGTTCTCGGTTGCCATCAGGAGAAGGTGCCTCCGAATGCGAGGTGTGCGGAGACGAGATTCCGCTGATGCGACGCCAAGCCATCCCAGGGGTCAGGACCTGTATCGCGTGCCAAAGCGAGCGCGACAAACGACCAGTGTTCTCCGGGATCAATCGCCGGGGCAGTAAGGATAGTCAGCTTCGTTAAGTCGGAGGCCAGATCAAGTCGGCACAGGCGAGGCTCCACCACCTCGGACCAGTGGCCGGCCAGCATCTGGGGGCTGACAAGGGCATAGACATCACGTAACGAATAGAACATATCTCCTGTACAGTATGCTTACGAGCGCTACAGGAAGGTTCGATGCCTTACACACCGGAAGAGAAAAGCCGGGCCATAGCCCGCCTTCGTCGCATCAGGGGGCAAGCCGAGGCGCTTGAGCGTGCGATCGAGGCCGACACCGACTGCGGCCCATTGTTGCAGCAGATCGTCGCCATGCGCGGTGCGACAAACGGTTTGATAGCGGAGGTATTGGAAAGCCATCTCCGAGAAGCATTCGGCCGTAGTGACGCACCCGCAAAGCGGCGCGCTACTATTGATGTCGATACGGAGATCGACAGGGTCATGAAAATTTTTCGTACCTACCTAAAGTAACAACCGCCGCAGCACGCAGCAAGCCTTCTGTGTGAATCGGCGCTGCCTCCGAGCGGCAATCGGCGTCGAAAAATGACCCCAGCCTCCAATCCCTCCACCGCTTCGCTACGCTCCGCAGCTCCGCGCTGAAGGCAAAGAAACTCAAATCGTGACGGGGTCAACATTGCACGCCGATGTGGACTGCACCCCTCGAAGGGGACACCTGATGGGCTGAGAATCGGACTATCTGGACCGGGCTTTCGAGGAGAAAGCCCATGGCCAAGCACCGCAGCTATTCGATCGAGTTCAAGCGTCAGGTAGCGCAGGAGTATCTCGGCGGCGAGACGCTGCACGGGCTCGCCAAGCGCCATCAGATCTCGCGCAACCTCATCCGCATCTGGGGCGCCAAGCTTGAGGCCGGCAGCTTCGACAACGACGAGGTCGCCGCTGACATCGTGCAGGAGCAAGAGGCTCGCATCGCTGCCTCGGAGCGGCTGGTAGGCAAGCTGGCGCTCGAGAACAAGTTTCTAAAGGGGGCTCAACGCTCAGCAGCCCAGCCGAAAAGCGCGGTTACATCCGTCATTGCCGGTCCCGTGGTCTCTCGGTCGCCGAAGGATGCCGACTGATGGGGCCCGCCAGATCGACGTTCTACGATCAGCCGAAGCCACAAGCAGTCGATGAGGCGCGCTTGATCGAGCGCATCGCAGAGATCTGCGCCGAGTGGCCAGCCTACGGCTATCGTCGGCGTCACCGCCGAACTGCACGCCGAAGGCCGCATCGTCAACCACAAGAAGGTGATGCGGATCATGAAGGAAAACGGGCTCTCCGTGCGCCCGCGCCGACGCCTCGTGGCGACGACGGACAGCGATCACGACGGTCCGATCTTCCCCAACCTTGCCAAGAACGTGAGCCCGAGCGGCCCCGACCGGCTTTGGGTCGCCGACATCACCTACATCGCCGTGCTCCGGCTTCATATATCTCGCCGTCGCTCTCGATGCCTGGTCTCGCCGGGTTGTCGGTTACGCGATCAGCCGGCGCATCGACACACGTCTTGCCCTCGCAGCATTGCGAACAGCGATCGCGGCTCGCGCACCGTCAGCAGGCTGCATCCATCATTCGGATCGCGCCAGCGGTGCGTTGAGGCGGTCGCAGTCGCTCAGCGTGCCGAGCAGATGGCTCAGGTCGACCAGCCGCTGCGCCACGACGTGGATGACAAGCCCCTCGCGCTGCAGCGTTCCCTCGACGCCGAGCAGGCTGGCCGAGAGCACAACCCGGCGGTATTTCTCGAACACCTTGGGCCAGGCGATGATGTTGGCAATGCCGGTCTCCCGATACGCCGAGGTCGTGCGCAAGGCCACTGGCTGCAACATCGCTGCCCAGCCCGGCGCCGGAGCGTCCGGAGGGATCGGTGCGGCCCTCGCCGGCTTGTGTAGTGCGCGTCTCATTCCACGCTTCGAAGTCGTTCAGCGCTATCTGCCATTTGAGGAACAACTCGCGCCTGCGGATCTCGTCCTGACGGCGGAAGGAACGATCGATCACCAGAGCGCCTGCGGGAAAATCCCCGCGGAGGTCGCGGCAAGGGCGCATGTCAAAGGCATTCCCGTGATCGTGCTGGCGGGCGCGATCGGCAGCGGCGCTGAAGCGAGCCTTGCAGCCGGCGTGTCGGCCTACTTCTCGATTGCCCCGCACCCGATGACACTTGAGCAATCGATATCGGATGTCTCGCGACTTCTTGAAGCCGCCGCCGAACAGGCCGTACGCGGCTTCTACGCCGGCTTCCGCGCGGCGGCTCGCACTTCTGCAAAGCACCGGCTGGAGCGGCCGTTGAGGTTGTGTGGCGTGGTTTGATCCCGCAGAGATCCGAAGTTCCGCTTCTTGGCCCGAAGCTGCTCTGAGCAGCTGCAGCATGCGGGGTCAGGCCGTCGAACGCACCGCAGAGTGAAGCCGACATCTCCTGCCGCTAAAGGTCTTGTGAGCAACGACGATGTTCGGTGGGCGAAGTTGGTTCATAAGCGGAAGTCGGCGCGTGGGATCTTTACAGTAGAAAGCGCGCGCAAATGGCGGCGTCGATTCGAATTGTTCCGGCGGATCGCTTGAAAAACTTCGATCCCTCGACCTGGCCGTCCTGTAGGAATCGCCACTGCAAACATGGCCGGATATTCTGGGACGGGTATCCCGAACTTTCGATGAAGCTTCTTCCCGTCGGCGCGAAAGAAGAGGCGGAACCGATGGCAATGTCGTTCGTGCACTATGTCGGCAAGTGCGACAGGTGCGGGCTCTTCCATGTATGGTGCGCAACCTGTAGCGACACGTTGTGCGTTCCCGAAGGCGACGAGAGCGATTGTGGGCATCAATGCCGCTGCCAGCCGCCGTGGTTCTGGCTCGCTTCTATCGAACAGGACGCAGAAGGGAGCAGGTCGGCAGAGCTGCACCTTGTCTGTCGCGCCGAAGTAAGGACGGTGGATCGCCGGTCCCTGTAGGTCGAGGATGCGGGCCGAAAGCTCTGGCGCCGAAAGCTCAGGCCTTGTCGTTGGGTTTGGAATTTACTAGCTCGGACAGCATGAACTTGCGGAGAATATGATCCGTATCGGCCTCGTCGCGGCCGCGCTCACAACCTGATGTGTTCGTCGCTGCAGTCGTCGGGAGCAAACCGGGTTCACCCCCGAGGATAGCCCAGCATTGCGAACGCTTCGTCGATGTTGATGCCAAGGGCCTTCACCCCCTCCGGCGTCAGTGCGCGGCTCGGACAGCCATGGAATGGAAAACGGTCATTGAAACGCAGGACTACCTTCGCAAGCTTGGCGAGGTGATCGCGGCAGCAATCGACAATATCACGGTTCATCAGGACAGATGGCACGGCTTTGGGAGTGCCGGCGAAACGATAGGACCAGCGGGACCGCCGGTTGTCCGGGGCGTGCAACTCGACGACCACGAGCGAAATGCGACCCTCCTTCTGGGAGTAGTTTCGCAGTTCGAGGAAGAAACGGGCGGCGGGATCGTCGTCGAGAGATGCCCTTCACCGGCTTCGGCGAGGACGCCAGGGAACGGTGCTTGTTCGGGGATGAATGTGTTTCTCATCTGGTGTCAAGCACTCGCGACGGGTACGGAAAGCTGTGCCGGTCGCGAACGGCTTCGACTCTCCTTCATCGCCTGTCATCGCGGGGCAGGCGCGCTTGCTTTTCGAGGAGTGGGACCAGCGGCGATCTTGGCCAGTGCCGACTTGATGCGCGCTACGACCAGCTCTGGTCGCCTTTTCACTTGCCGCTCTCCGAACCGCAGGACCGTCCAGCCGTCGCTGCGCAGGCGCCGGTTCACCTCGCGGTCGCGATGCATGTTGCGTTCGATCTTGAGGCGCCACGGCAAGGTCATGCGCTCGGCGAGGCGATCGTAGTTGCGCCCGTGCCAGAAATCGCTATCGAGAAAGACGGCTACCCTGTCCCGGACGAAGACGACGTCCGGAGTGCCAACGACCGATCGGAGATGCTTGCGATACCGGTAGCCCAGCGGATAAAGCTCTCTGCTGAGCACGCGGATAAGGTCCAGCTCGAAGCGGGTGTTTCGCCCGGTGCGCGAGGCCATCGGATCGCTCCCACGGCTTGAAGATGGCGAAACCGATGCGCATGACCCTCTGCATCGCGCGAGCAAGCTCAGTGACCTGAACAAGAAGCGGATCGTCGCCACGCCGAAGAACGGGGGCAGCGCGAAGAGCTGGCCCGACGATCTCGTCCCCAAGTGTTACAAGAAGAAGAGCGGCAAATCCTATATGGTCACGGTGTGCGGTCGCATGCGATGGGACGATCCAGCGCCGACAATGACGACGTATTGCACGACATTGGGAACTGGTAGGTTCGGCCACCCGTCACAGAACCGCGCGATCTCGCTACGCGAAGCCGCGCTGATACAGAGCTTTCCCGACTACTACGATTTCTGTCCCGACGATGAGATCACCGTTCGCGCCGTTGCCAAGCATCTTGG
>CAUJKI010000313.1 GCA_963205015.1 Pseudomonadota bacterium | reverse complement strand
CGTCGCACGCGGCGTCGCGAAGGTCTGGGCCGAGGGCGTGGAAGGGGAAGGCCGGATCATCGATACGCGGGTCGTCTTCATCGATGGCGCCTTCCACCCCATGCGCTCGACGCCCGACGGTTTCGAGGAAGCAGCCATCGCCGCCATGCGCGAGGCGTGCCGGACGGCAGGTATGAGGCGCCTCGAGCCGCTCATGACCTTCGAGATCATGGCGGAGCGCGATCATGTGCTTTCCGTGGTCAACGACCTTTCCTCGCGCGGCGGCAGCGAGTTGCGGCGGCAGCTCGCACCCAAGGGCGTCGTGGTCGCCGCCGAGCTGCCACTTCGGGCCTTCCTCACCTATGAGAGCGATCTCGTCGCGCTGACCGGGGGCCGCGCGAAGATCGTTGGTGAGCCCGAGCTAGCCCGCTGGGCCGAGGTCCGCCGCCGTTGATCGCGATCGGATGATCCCCTCCCCGCTTTAACCACGAATGCAGCTATGCGCTCAGAGCATAGTTAGTGGCCGCTCATCATGAAGGGATTGTTCACGAAATTCTTCCTTCACTGGACGCGCACCTGGACGAGCGGGATCGGTGGGCGACAGGAGAGGGGTTCATGAAGCGTAGCGTCATATCTATGGCTGCGGCCCTTGCCGTCGCCATGCTTGCGGCGCCTGCGGACGCCAAGACGTTCCGCTTTGCCTTCCAGGGCGATCTCAACGCCCTCGATCCCTATGCGCTGAACGAGACCTTCACGCTCGGCACGCTCAGCAATGTCATGGAGGGCCTCGTCACGCGCGACAAGGACCTCAAGATCGCTCCGGCACTTGCCGAACGCTGGGAGATCGTCGAGCCGACACGCTGGCGTTTCCATCTCCGCAAGGGCGTCAAGTTCCAGAACGGCGAGGACTTCACCGCCGACGACGTGATCTTCTCGCTCGCGCGCGCCCTTTCGCCCGAATCCAACATCCGCACGCGCTTTCCGGCGACGATGAAGGCCGAAAAGGTCGATGCCCACACGGTGGACTTCGTTCTCGCAGTACCGAACCCCATTCTCCACGCAGAGTGGGATTCCTGGTTCATGATGTCCAAGTCGTGGGCCGAGACCAACGGCGCGACCAAGGTCCAGACCAAGAGCAATCAGCTGAGCCCGTTCGCGCTCAAGGCCAACGGCACCGGCCCCTTCATCGTCGAGAGCCACGAGCCTGGCGTGAAGACCGTCTTCAAGCCCAATCCGAACTGGTGGGGCAAGCCTGAGCACAATCTCACCCAGGTCGTCTTCCAGACCATCAAGTCCGACGCGACGCGTGTTGCGGCCCTGCTCTCGGGCGAGGTCGACATGATCGACCCGGTGCCCGTGCAGGATATCCCGCGTGTCAAGGCGAGCGCCGGAACCGATGTGCTGACCGGCCCGGAGCTGCGTACCATCTTCCTCAACATGGACCAGGTGCGCGACGAGCTGCTCTACTCGGACGTCAAGGGCAAGAACCCGTTCAAGGATGTCCGCGTGCGCAAGGCCTTCTACCAGGCCATCGACGTCGACGCGATCCAGAAGCGGATCATGCGCGGCAACGCGACGCCGACCAGCCTGCTGATCTATCCGCCGCTCTTCTCGCGCTCAGCCGAGTTCAAGCGCCACCCTTATGATCCTGCCGCAGCGAAGAAGCTGCTCGCCGAGGCAGGCTACCCCAATGGCTTCGCCCTCGAGATGGACTGCCCGAACGACCGCTATGTCAACGACGAAGCGATCTGTCAGGCCGTCGTCGCCATGCTCGCGCGTATCGGCGTGGCCGTGAAGCTCAATGCCATGCCGAAAGCCCGCTACTTCGACAAGGTGGGCGCGCCGCAGAAGTACGACAGCTCCTTCAATCTGCTCGGCTGGACGGCGAGCTCCCTCGACGGCCTCAACATCCTGCGTTCGATCGCCGGATGCCGGGATGCCGTGGGCAAGGGAGCCACCGCCAACTTCGGCGGCTACTGCAATCCGATGGTCGATGAGCTGGCCGGGGCCATCACCGTCGAGAACGATGTCCAAAAGCGCGATGAAATGCTCGCCAAGGCCTTCCGCCTCATCCACGACGAGGTCGGCTTGATCCCTCTGCATCAGCAGGCGCTGAGCTGGGGCGCTTCCAAGAAGGTCACAATGGTCCAGCGGGCGGACAACCGCATCCTCTTCTACTGGGTGCGGATGCAATAGTGCCCGTGGGTGTTGACCGCGTACGGATCAGCTAGACCGCCGCCTCGGGATACGACAGTATCGGCAGCATGTCCGGCATGGCACGCGCCGCGCGCATCCTGCCGGCGCACTGCTTGTGCTCATCCGTATCGAGCCGTCGGGAGTAGAGTTCCATGAAGCTGCGCATCATGACATTGGCCGCGGCCGTCGCCGCCGCCATGCTCACTGCCCCTGTTGAAGCCAAGACATTCCGCTATGCCTTCCAGGGCGACCTCAACGCCCTCGACCCTTACACGCTCAATGAAACCTTCACGCTCGGTGCCCTCGGGAACGTGATGGAAGGGCTGACGAAGCGCGACAAGGATCTGAAGATCATCCCAGGCCTCGCCGAGCGTTGGGAGATCGCCGAGCCGACGCGATGGCGCTTCTACCTCCGCAAGGGCGTCAAGTTCCACAATGGCGAAGACTTTACCGCCGACGACGTCGTCTTTTCGGCTGAGCGTGCACTATCGCCTGAATCGAACATCAAGAGCCGCATCGCAGCCGGCACAAAGGTCGTGAAGGTCGATGATCACACAGTCGATTTCGTTACGACCGCACCAAATCCGATCCTGCACTATGAATGGGACACCTGGTACATCTTCTCGAAGAAGTGGTCCGAAGCGAACGGCGCCACCAAGGTCCAGACCAGCTCCAGCCAGCTCAGCCCGTTCACGCTCAAGGCCAACGGCACAGGACCTTTCATCGTCGAGAGCCATCAGCCCGGCGTGAAGACCGTCTTCAAACCCAATCCGAACTGGTGGGGCAAGCCCGAGCACAATCTCACCGAGGTCATCTTCCAGACCATCAAGTCGGATGCGACCCGCGTTGCCGCCCTGCTCTCGGGTGAGATCGACATGATGGACCCGGTTCCCGTGCAGGACATTGCGCGCATCAAGGCCAATGCCGGCACCGACGTGCTTACGGGACCGGAGCTGCGCACGATCTTCCTCAATATGGATTCGCTGCGCGACGAGCTGCTGTATTCCGACGTGAAGGGCAAGAACCCCTTCAAGGACGCCCGCGTGCGCAAGGCTTTCTATCAGGCCATCGACATGGAGGCGATCCACTCGCGGGTCATGCGCGGCAACTCGGCGAACTCCGCCCTGCTGATCTCGCCGCTGCTCTTCTCGCGGGCCGCCGAGTTCAAGCGTCATCCCTATGATCCCGATGCAGCAAAGAAACTACTCGCGGAAGCCGGCTATCCGAACGGGTTCGCCGTCGAGATGGACTGCCCGAATGACCGCTACGTGAATGACGAGGCGATCTGTCAGGCCGTCGTCGCCATGCTCGCGCGCATCGGCATCAAGGCCAAGCTCAATGCCATGCCGAAAGCCAAGTACTTCGAGAAAGCCGGCGCGACGCAGAAGTACGACAGCTCGTTCAACCTGCTCGGCTGGACACCCGGTTCGTTCGACAGCCATAACGTGCTGCTCAACATCACGGGATGTCGTGACGACAAGGGTGCCGGCGCCTTCAACTACGGCGGCTACTGCAATCCCAAGGTCGACGAGCTCGCCAAGCTGGTTCTCGTCGAGACCGACACAGCGAAGCGTGACGATCTGATCGCCCAGGCCTTCCGCATCGTGCACGAGGAAGCGGGCATCATTCCTCTGCACCAGCAGGCGCTGAACTGGGGCGTGTCGAAGAAGGTGAAGATCGTCCAGCGCGCCGACAATCAGATCCTCTTCTACTGGGTGCAGAAGGAATAGGCGCCGGGGTACTCGAGCGGGGCGGACACTGTTCGCCCCGCAATTGTTTCCATGGACCGAACGGCGCTAGTGTTCCTGCTGATGCCGACGTTCGCTCGGGGCGCCAGTATCGAGGTAGGACGAAGTTCGGCATCGGGACACTAGATGCTCGCATTCACGATCCGCCGCCTCCTGGAAGCCGCTGTCGTCATGCTGACAGTGGCCTTACTGGCGTTCGTGCTCTTCCGTTTTGTCGGCGATCCGATCAACCAGATGGTCGGACAGGACACGAGCATTGCCGAGCGCGAGGAGCTGCGCCAGCGCCTGGGGCTCAACGATCCCGTTCTCGTCCAGTTCGGTCGCTTCATCTGGAATGCTGCGCGCTACGACTTCGGCATTTCCTACCAGGTCAAGCGGCCAGTCACCTCGCTGATCGCCGAGCGCTTTCCGGCGACATTCGAACTCGCGCTCACGGCAGCGCTCTTCGCGGTCCTGCTCGGTATTCCGATGGGCGTCTATACCGGCATCCATCGAGATAGCTGGCTCTCGAAACTGTTCCTGTCGGTCTCGCTGGTCGGCATTTCCTTGCCGACCTTCCTGATCGGCATCCTGCTCATCTATGTGTTTGCCGTGCAGCTCGGCGTGCTCCCCTCCTTCGGGCGCGGCGAGGTCGTCCGCATCGGCGGCTGGACGACCGGCCTCCTCACGGCGTCCGGCCTCAAAGCGCTGATTCTGCCCGCAATCACCCTCGGTCTCTTCCAGATGACGCTCGTCACGCGCCTCGTGCGTTCGCAGATGCTCGAGGTCCTGCGCACGGACTACATCAAGTTCGCCCGCGCCCGCGGGCTTTCCGACCGCGCTGTGAACTTCGGCCACGCACTGAAGAATACGCTTATCCCCGTCATCACCATCATCGGCCTGCAGCTCGGTGCCATCATCGCTTTCGCGATCATCACCGAAACCGTCTTCCAATGGCCGGGCATGGGACTGATGTTCATCCAGGCCGTGCAGAACGCCGACATTCCGGTCATGTCCGCCTACCTGCTGCTGGTTGCCTTCCTGTTCGTGCTGATCAACCTGATCGTCGATCTGCTCTATGTGTGGATCGATCCACGCGTGCGCATTTACGGACGCGAAGCATGAGCAGCGAGGAACAAGGTCTGCCCGCACTCGAGGTCCCGCCATCCACGCGCGCCGCGCCGCGGGGGCTTCCCGCCCGCTTCTTCGACAGCGATCTCTGGTACAGCTTCCGCTCCTCGCGTCTCGTCGTGCTCGCCGGCATCGTGACGCTGCTCATGGTCGGCGCGGCACTTCTCGCACCGCTCATCGCGCCCCACGACCCCTATGACCTGCGCGCGCTCAACCTGATGGATTCCGACCTGCCGCCCGCCTGGGTACAGGGCGGCGATCCGCGGTTTCTGCTCGGAACCGACGATCAGGGCCGCGACATCCTCTCGACCATCCTCTACGGCACGCGAAGCTCGATCGCGATCAGCGTGCTCGCTGTACTGCTGGCGATCGGCATCGGCGTCAGTCTCGGCCTCGTCGCGGGTTACTTCGGCGGCATCGCCGACACGATCATCATGCGCATCGCCGACGTGAAGCTCACGTTCCCCGCAATCCTCGTCGCGCTGCTCATCAACGGCATTGCGCAGACTCTCTTTCGGGGTCGCCTCGGCGGCGCCGAATTCTGGATCCTCGTGTTGTCGATCGGCCTTTCCTTCTGGGTACAGTACGCGCGCACGGTGCGCGGTATGACGCTCGTCGAAAAGAACAAGGAGTATGTCCAGGCCGCGCGCCTCATCGGCATGAGCCGTACGGCGATCATGTTCAAGCACGTGCTTCCGAACGTGCTCTCCCCCGTGCTCGTCATCGGCACCATCAACCTCGCGCTCGCCATCATCACTGAGGCCACGCTTTCCTTCCTTGGCGTGGGTCTGCCGCCAACCGAACCCTCGCTCGGCACCATGATCCAGATCGGCAACAAATATCTTTTCTCCGGCTCCTGGTGGATGGTCGCCTTTCCGGGTGTCACGCTCGCCGTGCTGGTGCTCGCCGTGAACCTGCTCGGCGACTGGCTGCGCGACGCCCTTAATCCAAAGCTCCGATGATGGCCGAGCCCCCCGTCCTTTCCGTCCGCAATCTCCGCGTCGAGTTTCCGACGCGGCGCGGCACGCTTCTCGCTGTCGATGACATCTCGTTCGACATCGCCGCCGGCGAGGTCCTCGGCATCGTCGGCGAGTCGGGCGCAGGAAAATCGCTCACCGGCAGTGCCATCATCGGCCTGCTGGAGCCGCCGGGACGCGTCGCCGGCGGCGAGATCCGCCTCGGTGGCCGGCGCATCGACAATCTTTCGCGCGAGGCCATGCGCCCGATCCGCGGCAAGCGCATCGGCATGGTCTTTCAGGACCCGCTGACGAGCCTCAATCCGCTCTACCGTGTCGGCGACCAGATCATCGAGACCATCCGCACGCATTTGCCGCTCGGCGAGCGCGAGGCGCGCGCTCGCGCCATCGAGCTGCTGACGGAGGTCGGCATCCAGGGCGCCGAGCGGCGCATCGATGCCTATCCGCACGAATTCTCCGGCGGTATGCGCCAGCGCGTCGTGCTGGCGCTCGCCCTTTGCGCCGAGCCTGAGCTGATCATCGCCGACGAGCCGACGACGGCGCTCGACGTCTCCATTCAGGCGCAGATCATCCAGCTCCTGAAGCGGCTCTGCCGCGAGCGCGGCACGGCTGTTATGCTGATCACGCACGACATGGGCGTGATCGCGGAGACAGCGAACCGCGTCGCGGTCATGTACGCCGGCCGCATTGTCGAGATCGGTCCCGTGCGTGAGGTGATCCAGTCGGCGCATCATCCCTACACCCGTGGCCTCATGGGCTCGATCCCCTCCCTCGAAGGCACCAGCGACCGCCTCACGCAGATTCCGGGCTCCATGCCGCGCCTCACGGCCATCCCCAAGGGTTGCGCCTTCAATCCGCGCTGCCCGCTCGCCTTTGACCGCTGCCGCGTGGAGCGGCCGGATCTCATGGCCGTCGATCACTCGCTCGCTGCCTGCTGGCTCGTTGCCCGCGAGGGCGCGGAGGCGCCACGATGACGGAGCGCCCCTTCGTCGAAGTGAGACAAATCTCGCGCGTCTTCGATGTCTCGAAGCCGTGGCTCAACCGGGTAATCGAGCGCGAGGAGCGCAAGCTGCTGCGCGCCGTTACCGATGTGTCGTTCAGCATCGGGCGGCGCGAGACCGTCGCTCTCGTCGGCGAATCGGGCTCGGGCAAATCAACCGTCGCCAAGATGGTCGTCGGTCTGCTCGAGCCGACGGCCGGAAGCGTCTCCATCGACGGCGTGGACATGTGGTCCATCGAAGATGCCGAGAAGCGCCAAGCCCTGCGGCGGCGCATCCAGATGATCTTTCAGGATCCCTATGCGAGCCTCAACCCGCGCTGGCGCGTCGGCCGCATCATCGCCGATCCGATCCGCGCCTTCGGTCTCGCCAAGGGCAGCGCCGAGATCGAGCACCAGGTCGGCGAGCTGCTCCGCCTCGTCGGGCTCGACCCTGCAGATGCCGCAAAATATCCGCACGAGTTCTCCGGCGGCCAGCGCCAGCGCATCTGCATTGCGCGCGCGCTCTCCTCGAAGCCCGAGTTTCTCGTCGCCGACGAGCCGACAAGCGCCCTCGATGTCTCCGTCCAGGCGCAGATCCTCAATCTCATGCGCGAGCTGCAGGACCGCCTCGGCCTCACCTACCTCTTCATCAGTCACAACCTCGCCGTTGTCCGCCACATGGCGGCGCGCATTGGCGTCATGTACCTCGGCCGCATCGTCGAGATTGCCCCGACGCAGGAGCTTTTCGCCGCGCCGCGCCACCCATATGCGAAGATGCTGCTCGATGCCGTGCCCGACCTCGCCATGACCGGTCGACCCCGCAAAATGGTCGAGGGCGAGATCCCCAACCCGATCAGCCCGCCGCCGGGCTGCGCCTTCAATCCACGCTGCCCGGCCGTGCTCGCGCGCTGCCGCTGCGAGGTGCCGGAGCTCAGCGCGGCAGCGACGGGCTCGGACGCGCATGCGGTCGCCTGCCATGCCGTCGCCGAAGGACGAATCTAGGCCTCACCCGCTTGCCGAAC
>CAUJKI010000312.1 GCA_963205015.1 Pseudomonadota bacterium | reverse complement strand
AGGTGAAATACGGGTTGGATTCGTCCTTCGGCAGAAAGTTCTGGTTCGCCGCACCGTCCTTCTTCGCAAAGACGTGGTTCTCGCCCTCATAGCCGTAGCGCACGTCGCGCAGGCCGACCGCGCCGGCCATGTCCTGCAGCTCGCAGTCACCGTTCGCCGCGCAGGTAAGGCAGTCGAGCGGGTGGTCCGAGATGTAGAGCTCCATCACGCCACGGCGAAGCTGCTTCAGACGCGACGACTGCGTATGCACGACGAGGCCGTTCATGGCCGGCGTCGTGCAGGAGGCGGGCGTACCTGCACGACCTTCGATCTCGACGAGGCAGAGGCGACAGGAGCCGAAGGCCTCGACGCTGTCGGTCGCGCAGAGCTTTGGGATCTTCGTGCCGAGCTCCATCGCCGCGCGCATGATCGACGTGCCCTCGGGCACCGTCACCTCGACGCCGTCGATGGTCAGCGTGACCGTCTTCTCGGACCTCGAAGCGGGCGTTCCGTAGTCGATTTCGTGAACGAGCGTCATGGTGTCCTCACTCCGCAGCCTGCGGCAGGCGCTTGGCCCGGCGGAAATCATCGGGAAAATGCGTGAGCGCGCTCATGACCGGGTACGGCGTAAACCCGCCAAGCGCGCAGAGAGATCCGAACTTCATGGTATTGCAGAGATCGGTGACCAGCGCGAGGTGGCTCTCGGGTTGCGCGCCAGCGATGATCTTGTCGATGGTCTCGACGCCACGCGTGGAGCCGATGCGGCAGGGTGTGCACTTGCCGCAGCTCTCGATCGCGCAGAACTCGAAGGCAAAACGCGCCTGCTTCGCCATGTCGGCCGTGTCGTCGAAGACCGTGATGCCACCATGGCCGATGAGACCGTTCTTCGCTGTGAAAGCCTCATAGTCGAAAGGTGTATCGAAGAGCGCGCGCGGGAAGTAGGCGCCGAGCGGGCCACCGACCTGCACGGCCTTCACGGGGCGTCCGCTCGCCGTGCCGCCGCCGACATCGTCGACGAGATCGCCGAGCGTCATGCCGAAGGCCGTCTCGAAAAGACCGCCGTGCCTGATGTTCCCGGCGAGCTGGATCGGCATCGTACCGCGCGAACGGCCCATGCCGAGATCGGCGTAGACCTTGGCACCTTCCGAGAGGATGAACGGGACGGCCGCCAGCGAGAGAACGTTGTTGATGACCGTCGGGCAGCCGAAGAGGCCCTTGTGCGCGGGAAGCGGCGGCTTGGCGCGGACAATGCCGCGCTTGCCTTCGAGGCTGTCGAGCAGCGCCGTCTCCTCGCCGCAGACATAGGCACCGGCGCCCGTGCGCACTTCGATCTCGAAGGTCTGCTTGGAGGCAGCGACGTTGGTGCCGAGCAATCCGGCCTTGCGCGCGATGCCGATAGCGGTCTTCAGCGTCGCAATGGCGTGCGGATATTCCGAGCGGACGTAGATGTAGCCCTTGGTCGCACCGACCGCGATGCCGGCGATCGTCATGCCCTCGATGAGCAGGAAGGGATCGCCTTCCATGATCATGCGATCGGCGAAGGTGGCGCTGTCGCCCTCGTCGGCATTGCAGACGATGTACTTCCGGGCGCCCTCAGCGTCGTGGACCGTCTTCCACTTGATGCCCGTCGGGAAGCCCGCGCCGCCGCGCCCGCGCAGCCCCGACTTCGCGATGGTGTCGATGATGCCTGCCCCGCCGAGACCCAGGGCCTGCTCCAGACCGACGTAACCGCCGTGTGCCCGATAGTCGTCGAGCGAGAGCGGGTCGATGACGCCGCAGCGCGCAAACGTGAGCCGCGTCTGACGCGCGAAGAAGCCGATCTGCTCGACGGGACCTACGGACTTCGGATGGCCAGCCACGGCGAGCGAATGGCCATCGAGCAACCCTGTCGCCACGAGGCCCGCGATATCGCCGACGTCGAGCGGCCCGAAGCCATGCCGCACCCCATGGCTCTCGACCTCCAGCAGCGGCTCGAGCCACATCATGCCGCGCGAGCCCGTGCGCACGATCTCAATCGTGCGGCCAGCCGCCGTCGCGGCCTCGGCGAGCGCCGCCGCAACCTCATCCGCGCCGACGGCGATCGCGGCAGCATCGCGCGGGATGAAAAAGCGGACCGTCATGCGCCGGCTTCCTTCAGCAAGGCGTCCAGCCGATCGGCAGTCATGCGGCCGACAATCCGGCCGTCGATCATCGCCGAGGGCGCCGTCGCGCAGAGACCAAGACAATAGACGGGCTCGAGCGTGACGCGGCCGTCCGCGCTGGTTTCGCCGCAGGCAACGCCGAGGCGGCTCTCGGCGCGCTCGACGAGCGCCTCGCCGCCCATGGACTGGCAGGCCTCGGCGCGGCACAATTTGAGCACGTGGCGGCCGGCGGGCTTGGCCCTGAAGTCATGGTAGAAGGTCACCACGCCGTGGACCTCAGCGCGAGAGAGATTCAGCGCATGTGCCAGCGCTGGCACGGCGGCTTCCGGCACGTAGCCGAGCGCCAACTGAACATCGTGCAAGATTTCGATCAGCTCATCCGGCCGATTCCCGTGCTCGGCAGCAATGGTCCGTGCAGTCTCTTCTGCGGTCGCCTCGGGCATTCAGGGCACCTCTCGCGATGGCGCGCATCGCGCCTAAGCCACTCATCCTACTAATGAATTTCGGACGAATGCGTACGCGATGGCACCCTGGCACCGCGCACTTGAAATCATTCCAGAAACGCATCATCGCCCGAAAAGCCTGCGGTGATCCAATCGGTTGTTCCGATAGGTTAATCGGGGCGGCCGATGACCCCGCGCGCGTCTATGTCCGGCCCGTACGGGCTGGCGACGCCACCTCTGCCGCGCTCTCGAAGACGGCCAGCACCAGCGGCGAGACGGGATCGCGATCGACCGCCACGAGCCCGACGCTGTGCTCGATCTCGGGGTTCGTGAGGGGCACTGCGCGTATGTCCGACATCGGCCCGAGGATTTTCAGGAAGTACTCCGGCACGATGCTCGCGAGCCCCATGAGGTGCACGTTGGCATAGAGGTTGATCACCGAGTTGGTCTCGAGCCGGATGATGGGGGTGCTGCTGGCCGTTCGGAAGGCGCGGTCGATAATGCGCCGGTTCTGCATGTTCGGCGTCAGCAGGCAGAGCGGCTGCTTCGCCGCCTCGGCCCAGGTGACGGAGGTCTTCTTAGCCAGGGGATGGTCATCCCGCAGGAGCAAGCTGTAGCGCTCCATGTAGATGGATTCCGCGCGCATGCCCTCGATCGGCTCGTTGTCGAGGTAGGTGAGGCCGACGTCGATCGAGAAGTCCTCGAGATTGCGCAGGATCTCGACCGAGCTCTGCGAGAGCACGGTGAGCTCGATGCCCGCGTGGTGGTCCTGGATGGCCTTGGTGATCAGCGCCGCCATGGGAAGCGCAGAAGGCACGACGCCGAGCGAGAGCCGTCCGACCAGCGCTCCCTTCGTATCCCGCAGCGTCGAGATTTCCTGCTGGAGCGAGCCCCAGTTGTCGAGGATGGCGTGCGCCCACTTGAGGACGCGCTCGCCCTCCGCCGTCAGCCCGTGGAAGCGCTGGCCACGCTCGACGATCGGCACGCCGAGCTCCTGCTCGAGCTGGCGAATGCGCCCCGAGAGTGTCGGCTGCGTGACGTTGCACGCCTTGGCAGCGCGCGTGAAATGCTTTTCACGCGCGAGAGCCGACAGGTACTGGAGCTGGCGAATGTCCATAACCCCAGTATATCAATCTATTCTAATGCTGGCACACCAGTCGGCGCTCGTCCTGGCGGGAAGGTAACCGCCCCTACGCCGGCACGCCGTAGCCGCCGCCGGCGGGCGTCTCCATGTGGTAGAGGTCGCCTGGTTGCATCTCCCGCCGGTCATTGCCTTCGAGATGCTCTTTGCTCCCATCCACACGCTCGACGATATCGACGCCACAGGCTCCCGGCTTGCCGCCCGCGAGCCCGAAGGGCGGCACTTTACGATGCGAGCCAAGCGTCGTGACCGTCATGGCTTCGAGGAACCGCATCCGCCGGACGGCGCCGTCGCCGCCGCGCCAGCGCCCAGCGCCACCCGAGCCGCGCCGGATGCCGAAGGCCTCGAGCCGCACGGGAAAGCGCCATTCGAGGATTTCCGGATCGGTCATACGCGTGTTGGTCATGTGCGAGTGCACGGCGCTCGCGCCGTCGAAGCCGTCTCCCGCGCCGGTGCCGCCGCAGATGGTCTCGTAGTTCTGCAGGCGCGCATTGCCCCACACGAAGTTGTTCATCGTCCCGTGCGAGCCGGCGAGCACACCGAGAGCGCCAAACAGCGCATTGGTCGCCGCCTGTGAGACCTCGGTGTTGCCGGCAATGACGGCCGCCGGATAGCGTGGGTTGAGCATCGTACCCTCGGGCGTGATGATCGTCAGCGGCTTGAGGCAACCCTCATTGAGCGGGATCTCGCTCTCCGAAAGCGTGCGGAATACGTACAGCACCACTGCGCGGCAGACGGCGAGGGGCGCATTGTAGTTGAACGCGCTCTGCTCGGACGTGCCGGTGAAATCGATCGTCGCAGAGCGCGCCGCGCGGTCGACACGCACTGCGACATGGATCGCCGCGCCGCTGTCCATGGGATAGTGGAACTCACCGTCCTTCAGCGTATCGATGGCGCGCCGCACCGCGGCTTCCGCATTGTCCTGCACGTGACGCATATAGGCATCGACCACCGGCTGGCCGAACTGCTCGACCATGCGCAGGATCTCGCGCACGCCCGTTTCATTCGATGCGATCTGCGCGCGCAGGTCCGCCATGTTCTGGTCGATGTTGCGGCAGGGATAGCGCCCCGAGGCGAGCAGCGCCCGCGTCTCCGCATCCCTGAGCCGGCCTTGGTCGACCATCTTGAAGTTATCGATGAGGACGCCTTCCTCGTCGATATGGCGGCTGTCCGGAGGCGCCGAGCCCGGAGTCCTCCCGCCAATATCCGCATGATGGCCGCGCGAGGCGACGACGAAGAGGATGCGCGCGCCATCCCGACTGAAGACCGGCGTCACAACGGTCACATCGGGGAGATGTGTGCCGCCGCGATAGGGATTGTTCAGCATGATGCTGTCGCCGGGTCTGAGGTCACCGGCATTGAGGCGCAGCACCGTACGCACGGCCTCGCTCATGGAGCCGAGATGCACCGGCACGTGCGGCGCATTGGCGACGAGATTGCCCTCGGGGTCGAAGAGCGCGCAGGAGAAATCGAGCCGCTCCTTGATGTTCACCGAGTAGGCCGTGTTCTCCAGTGTCGCGCCCATCTGCTCGGCGATCGACATGAATAGGTTGTTGAAGACTTCGAGCATGATCGGATCGGCATCCGTGCCGAGCTGCTCGCGGCGTGCGCGCGCGGCAGTTCGCGTGAGGACGAGATGGCCGAGGTCGGTGATCGCAGCCGACCAGCCTTCCTCGACGACGTTGGTGCCGGTGGGCTCTATGATGATGGCCGGGCCTTCGATGGCATCGCCGGGACCGAGGCCCGCGCGGTCATAGAGCGGTGTGTCGATCCAGCCCGCGCGCGCGTGCATGCGTACACCGGCAATCGCGCGGACCTCGGCGTCGCCCTTGCGCGAGACAGGCCGTTCGACGATCCCGCTGCTCGCGCCGATGGCCTCCAGCGCCACAGCCTCGACGATCAGGTCGTCGCGCTCCACCGCGAAGCCGAAGCGGGCGCGGTGCGCATCCGCAAAGCGCTGGCGCAGCTCAGCCTCGTCACCGTAGTCCACGGCGAGCGGCTGGTGCGCGCCCTCATAGCGCACGTGCACGCGCCGCTCGATGCTGATGCGGTCGCGCGCAATGCCCTGACCGAGCACTTCCTCGACGGCGCCGACCTCGAGCTCGGCGAGCGCAGCGGCGACGGCCACAGCCGAGCCGTTGAGCGGGTGCTCGATCTGACGCTCGCGCAGCGCACGCACCTCGGCAAGGCCCATGCCATATGCCGAAAGCACGCCCGCATAGGGATGCAGCAGCACGCGTGTGATGCCGAGCGCGTCGGCGACCGCGCAGGCATGCTGCCCACCGGCACCGCCAAAGCAGTTGAGCGTGTAGCGCGTCACGTCATAGCCGCGCTGCACCGAGATCTTCTTGATCGCGTTGGCCATGTTCTCGACGGCAATGCGCAGGAAGCCTTCGGCGACTTCCTCGGTCGTGTACGTGGTGCCGCTCGCCGCGTTGATGTCGGCCGTCATGCGCGCGAAAGCCGCGCGCGCGGCCTCGACGTCGAGCGGTTCGTCGCCACCCGGACCGAACACGCTCGGAAAGTAGTCCGGCTGGATCTTGCCGAGCAGGACATTGCAGTCGGTCACGGAAAGCGGGCCGCCGCGGCGATAGCAAGCCGGCCCCGGCTTCGCGCCCGAGCTTTCAGGCCCCACCTGGAATCGGCCGTCCTCGAACTTCAGGATCGAGCCACCGCCCGCCGCGATCGTATGAATGTGCATCATGGGCGCGCGCATGCGTACGCCCGCAACCTCCGTCTCGAAGGAGCGCTCGAACTGGCCGTCGAAGTGCGAGACGTCAGTGGACGTGCCGCCCATGTCGAAACCGATGAGCTTGTCGAAGCCCGCCATGGTGCCGGTGCGCACCATTCCGACGACGCCGCCGGCCGGCCCCGAGAGGATCGAGTCCTTGCCCTGGAAGAGTGCGGCGTCGATGAGACCGCCGTTGGACTGCATGAACTGAAGGCGCCGGCAGCCGCCGCGGTCGGCACCGAGCTCGTCGCGCACCTGATCGACGTAGCGCCGCAGCACCGGCGAGAGATAGGCGTCGGCAACGGCAGTGTCGCCGCGTGAGACGAGTTTTATGAGCGGGCTCGCGAGATGACTCGGCGAGACCTGGGTGAAGCCGATCTCGCGCGCGATTGCCGCCACGCGCTGCTCGTGCGCGGGATAGCGGTAGGCGTGCAT
>CAUJKI010000311.1 GCA_963205015.1 Pseudomonadota bacterium | reverse complement strand
CGACGAGGGCGAGTTGCGCGCGCAGCTTGACCATGTGCGCTCGCTCTCGCTGACGCGCGGAGAGTCCACATGGCTGAGGGGCAACACCTTCTACGGCAAGCGGCAGATGTTCCGGTCCGATTTCATGGAGTGGTTCGAGGGCGTCCGGCTGCCCGACTACCATCTGGAAAAGCGCGACGGGCAATATGAGCTGACCTTCGAGGGTCGCTGGCCCGAGGTCATGCTCTGGGAGATCCCGGCGCTGGCGATCCTGATGGAGCTGCGGTCGCGCAAGGTGCTGGCCGGGATGGGGAAATTCGAGCTTCAGGTGCTCTATGCCCGCGCCATGACCCGGCTCTGGGAAAAGGTCGAGCGTCTGCGCGGCTACGACGTGCGCATCGCCGATTTCGGCACGCGGCGGCGGCACAGCTTCCTCTGGCAGGACTGGTGCGTGCAGGCGATCATGGAAGGGCTCGGCAAGGCCTTTACCGGCACGTCGAACTGCCTCATCGCGATGCGCCGCGAGGTCGAGGCGATCGGCACCAACGCGCACGAGCTGCCGATGGTCTATGCCGCGCTTGCCGATGACGACCGCGCGCTCGCTGAGGCACCCTATGCCGTGCTCGCCGACTGGCAGGATGCCTATGACGGCAATCTGCGCGTCGTGCTGCCCGACACCTACGGCACCGAGAACTTCTTCGAGCGGGCGCCGGGCTGGGTGGCAAAGTGGACGGGCGTGCGCGTCGACTCCGGCGACCCCATCGAAGGCGGCGAGCTCGCCATTGCCTGGTGGAAGAGGCATGGCGAGGATCCGACGAAGAAGCTCGCGATCTTCTCCGATGGTCTCGACGTCGATCTCATGCACAGGATCCACCGGCACTTCCACGGCCGAATCCGCATTGGCTACGGCTGGGGAACCCTGCTCACGAACGACTTCCGAGGTCTTGGACCGAATGGCGGCCTCGACCCGTTCTCCATCGTGTGCAAGGTCATCTCGGCCAATGGCCGGCCGGCCGTGAAGATCTCCGACAACCCGACCAAGGCCGTCGGACCACCGGATGAGATCGCGCGCTACCGACGCGTGTTCCACGTCGGCGCCCAGGTCGCAACGCCCGTGCTCGTGTAGGCAGGGGCCATGATCGAGAGCACGGTCTCGCTGCTCCGCTCCTGGCTCTTCGTCGGCGGCCCCAATGCGCGCGAAGGCTCGGCACGCGAGAGCGGCGCCGATGTCGTCATCCTCGAGCTCGAGGATTTCACGCCGCCTGAAGCGCGGCCGGCAGCGCGCGTGGCCGCTCCGGCACTTCTTGCCGCGTGGCGCGCGGCTGGCGCGATATCGGCCGTGCGCGTCAATCCGCTCAGCGGTGACGGGGCGGATGACCTTGCTGCGGTCATGGCGGGCGCGCCCGAGATCGTCATGCTGCCCAAGGTGCGCGGGCCGGGTGACATCGAGGAGCTGGCCGCCGCTGTCACGGCGCATGAGCGGCGCCATGGTCTCGTCGAAGGCAGCACGCGCCTCGTCCCCAACATCGAAAGCGCGGCGGCGCTCTTCGAGACCCGCGCGATTGCGGCGGCAGACCCGCGTGTCGTCGCCTGTCTCCTGGCCAGTGAGGACATGACGGCCGACCTTGGCGCACCGCGCACCAAGGAGGGTGGCGAGATCGCCTTCGCGCGCGCCTACTTCCATGCCGCGTGCGTTGCCGCCGGCGTGCTCTCGATCGACTATCCCTATACCTATGCCGATGAGGCGGGGCTCCGCGCGAGCTGCGCGGGGGCGAAGGCGCTCGGCATGTCGGCCAAATCGCTCGTCGCGCCGGCCCACGCGGCGGTCGTCAATGCCGCGTTCACGCCGACGGATGCGGAGGTCGCCATGGCCACGCGCATTGTCGCTGCGTTCGATGCGGCACGCCGTCAAGGCCTCGACCGCGCGCACGTTGACGACCACCTCGTCGAGGTGCCGACGTGGCGCAACGCCGAGGCTGTCTTGCAACGAGCTTCGGCGCTGAAAGAGCGCGCGGCTACTGCGAGAACTTCTTGAGGTAGGCGATCAGGTCCTGGCGGTCCTGCTCGTCCTTGAGGCCGGCAAAGGCCATCTTGTTGCCCGGCATTGCCGCGCGAGGATTGAGGAGGTATTCCATCAACTTCTCCTCGCTCCACACCCAGCCGTCCGCGCCCGCCTTGAGGTTGGCGTCGGAATACCTGAAGCCTTCGATGGTTCCCGCCTTGCGGCCGATGATGCCGTTGAGGATCGGCCCGACCTTGTTCTTCGCAGTGTCGCCGACATCATGGCAGGCGCGGCAGCGCTTGAAGACCTCGGCGCCGTTCTCGATGTCCTGAGCCCAAGCCAGCGTCGTGCCGAGGCAAGCGGTCGCGACGATCGCGGAGAGCAGAACGGCGCGTTTCATATCTCACTCCCTGTGGCGGCCATCAGCGTGGCCTTGCAACCTGACGCAGCGTGCTGCGAGGCATCATATACGCCCAGGGGTGTGGATCGCGCGTGCCGATCGCGCGACTAAATGCTGCATCGGGGAGCGGCTGGTCAGGCGTGCCCGTCGGACTGGCCGGCCGCTGGCGCGTGCCGGCGCTTCTGGCGCGAGGGTACGGGTGCGCTCTCCTTCTTCACGGCGTTATCTGCCACAAGGCAGGGCTTCAGCAGTCGCTGCAGGTCGAGGCGCTGGTTCCAGTAGGGCTCAGGCCCGTAGGTCTCGCTCAGGAACTCGATGAAGACGTTGACCTTCTCGGGCATGAAGTCGCGGCACGGGTAGACCGCGTGGATCGCCACGCTGTCCGAGCCGCAGTACTGCGGCAGAATCACCTTGAGCGCGCCGCTTTCGAGTTCCGGCCCGATGTCCCAGGTCGAGCGCAGTCCGATGCCGAGGCCGGCGATCAATGCTTCGCGCACGAACTCGAGCGAGTTCGAGCGGATATTGCCCTTGACCTTGAGATGATGCTCGCCCTCGGGGCCGTGGAGGCGCCAGTAGTCCTGAGCGCCGGCCGAGAGGCAGTTGTGGAAATCAAGCTCGGAGAGGCTCGCGGGTGCGCCGTAGGTTTCGATGTACCTCGGCGCAGCGCAGATGACGCGGTGGTCGCTCGCGAGCTTGCGCTGGACGAGGGAGCTGTCGCGTAGCTCGCCGATGCGCACGGCAAGGTCGAAGCCTTCGCGTATGATGTCGGTGAAGTTGTCGGTGAGATGGAAATCGAGCTCGATCTCCGGATACCTGGCAAGGAACTTCGGCAGGTATGGCGCGATATGGAGGCGGCTGAAGGTCGTCGGCGCCGTTACCTTGAGCACGCCGCGGGGCGTCGTGTTCCGCCGGCTGACGAAGTCTTCGGCCTCCGCCACCAGGCTCAGGATGTCACCGATCCGCTTGAAATAGCCCTCGCCGATTTCGGTCAGGGTGAGTTGGCGCGTCGTGCGCTGGAAGAGCCGCGTGCCGAGCCGCTCTTCGAGGAGGCTCACGCGCTTCGAGACGACGGCCGGCGACAGTCCCATTTCCCGCCCGGCGGCCGACATGTTTCCGGTACGTGCAACGCGGGCGAAAATCTCAAGATCAGTAATGGCTGTCACAGCAGGTTCCCCTCCGAAGCGTGTCACAGCCCGATACTCTCCCCACAGAGAGTCCATTGCCGGGCAATGACCGAAGTGTGTCGCCGGAGGAAACACGCGAGGATGAGTATTGTTCCTCAATATTGAAAATACCCGACGGCGGATGCTCCAGAGCGGGCATTACCGGCTTCGAGGCGGTCGCTCCGCTGGCGCATCGGCCGCCGGTCCCAGGATTGCGGGCCTGATTGTCGGATCAGGTGGCGACGGTGCTATGATGTGCCGAGCGAATCCTGCTACTTCGGCGCGCGATCCGGGGTTGATAAGAATTTGATCCTAATTCCGCGTCGACATCGGACGAAAGGCAAGGGTCCCGATGCTCGTGAATGTCCTGCCGCCACCTGATCGTGCCGTCACTGCGCGCCGCGATGCGATCGCCAAGGATCTCGCCCGCCTTGTCGCACCGAGTGGCGTGATCGCTGACGAGGATGGCCGGCGCGCTTTCGAGACCGATGGTCTCACGGCCTACCGCTGCATGCCGCTCGCCGTAGTGCTGCCGCGCTCGACCGAGGAGGTCTCGCGCGTGCTGCGCTATGCGCACGAGAACGCCATCACCATCATTCCGCGCGGGGCCGGGACATCGCTCTGCGGCGGCGCGCTGCCGGCCGAGGATGCGATCGTCGTCGGCGTCTCGCGCATGAACCGCGTGCTCGATGTCGATCTCGAGAACCGCACGGCTCGCGTCGAGACCGGGATCACCAACCTCGGCATTTCTGCGGCCGTGCAGCCGCACAGGTTCTTCTATGCGCCGGATCCCTCGAGCCAGCTTGCGTGCACGCTTGCCGGCAACATCGCCATGAACTCGGGCGGCGCGCACTGCCTCAAGTACGGCGTGACGACCAACAACGTGCTCGGCGTGAAGATGGTGCTCATGGACGGGCGCGTTGTCGAGATCGGCGGCGCGCATCTCGATGCCTCCGGCTATGACCTGCTCGGCCTGATCGTCGGATCGGAGGGACAGTTCGGCATCGTCACCGAGGCGACGGTGCGCATCCTGCGCGCGGCCGAGGCGGCGCGGCCCATGCTGCTCGGCTTCGACTCGAGCGAGATCGCGGGGCGCTGCGTCGCCGCGATCATCGCGTCCGGCATCATTCCCGTCGCCATCGAGTTTATGGACAAGCCGGCGATCCACGTCTGCGAGGCCTTTGCCAAGGCCGGCTATCCTTTGGATGTCGAGGCACTGCTCATTGTCGAGGTCGAGGGCTCGGAGGCGGAAATCTCGACGCTGCTCGCGCGCATTGTCGAGATCGCGAAGCCCTTCAGGCCCAAGGCCATGCGCGTGAGCCAGAGCCCCGAGGAAAGCGCTGCCATCTGGCGCGGGCGCAAGTCCGCCTTTGGCGCGCTCGGCCGTATCTCGGACTACTATTGCATGGACGGCACCATCCCGCTCGGTCGCCTGCCGGAGGTGCTGGTGCGCATTGGCGAGATCTGCACGGGACACGGGCTTAAGGTCGCGAACATCTTTCATGCGGGTGACGGCAACCTGCATCCGCTCATTCTTTACGAGGCCAATGATCCCGAGCAGATGCGTCGCGCCGAGGAAGCGGGCGCCGACATCCTGAAACTCTGCGTCGAGGTCGGCGGCTGCCTCACGGGCGAGCATGGCGTCGGCGTCGAGAAGCGTGATCTGATGACGAGCCAGTTCACATCCGGCGAGCTTGCGCTGCAGATGCGCATCAAGACCGTGTTCGATCCGCAGTGGCTGCTCAACCCGCACAAGGTCTTCCCGCTCGAGGGCCGTGATATCGAGCATCAGGCGTGGGAAAACTAGTGTGATGATCGAGAAATTTACCTATGCTCGCAGCTCTGTCGTGAGCAAATTTCTCGATCCGAATCGCACTGGCTATCTTGTGGCGCTGGTGTCCCTTCTGCTTCCGAAGTTCGCTTGGGGCACAAGTATCGAGCACTGGCGAACTTCGGAAGCGGGACACTAGACGTGCAGCAGAATGCCCGCCCCGGGAGCGAGCGCGAGCTCCAGCGCCTGATAATGGACGCAGCGCGCGCCGAGATGCCCATCGAGGTCCTCGGGGCCGGCACGAAGCGCGATGTCGGACGCCCGGTCAACGCTGGCCTTGCCATCACTACGGCCTCGCTTCGCGGCGTCACGCTCTATGAGCCGACCGAGCTCGTCATGGGTGCCCGCGTCGGCACGCCGCTCGCCGATATCGAGCAG